>NZ_JARVSP010000023.1:0-231831 GCF_030209115.1 Pseudomonas sp. FR229a
AAGTTGCGCAGTACTGCGCAACTTCTTGCGCACTTGGCTGCAGGCCTTGCACTGCTTGGGCTGCAGAGGATTTAGGCCCTGAAATATTACGACCTACTGCGCAACTTCTTGCGCAGTTGGGGATTTGCCGGGACCGAGGTGACTGCTTCGCGAGCAGGCTCGCTCCCACATGGAATTCGTGGATCGCCCTAAGGCTTGGGCCTACACCGAACCTGTGGGAGCGAGCCTGCTCGCGAAGGCGGCTGTTCAGGCAAATCATTGGTGACTGATAGACCGCTATCGCGAGCAGGCTCACTCCTACAGGGGGATAAGTGGTTTGCCCCGAAGTCGTGTTCATGCGCGAAACCTGTGGGAGCGAGCCTGCTCGCGAAGGCGGCTGTTCAGGCAAATCATTGGCGACTGATAGACCGCTATCGCGAGCAGGCTCACTCCTACAGGAGAGTGGCGCAAAGCTCAGGTCAGGTTGATACCCAAAGTTTCGGCACATTCTTCAAGCGAACGCCGTTGCGTCTCGGCATACAACTCCAACTCATCAATGGTCGAGCGCCCCAGCGCCTGTTCGAATGCCTGGCGATTGGAATGTTCGGCGTATTGCGTCTGCGCAGAATCGCCAAGGTTCGACTGAAAAATCCCCGCCGCGCTCACCGGCAGGAAATCTTCGTACACCAGCGGCTCCGCTTTCACATAGCCCTCGCGCAGCAATTCATCCAGAGACGATCCCCCCAGTCCTCGCGCCGCCAGGCCCTTATCCGTAGCGAAATAACGAAAGTACGCCAGCCCCTGTTCGCGCATGCCCTCGACGCTGTCAGGAAATTCCACAAAGTGCTGAGTCATCAGCGCGTTGTAATGTGCAGCATTGGCTTCGTTGGGAAAATCGCCCAGTTCGTCGCGGGCTGCATTCAGCAGACGGTCATACAGCGCGCGCCCCTTGGGTGTCAGGGCAGCGCCGCGTTGTTCGATTTCGCCGAACCGGGCGCTGTGGCTGCCAAGGATTTCAGGCTGGTCGCTGAAGGCGATCGGCTCGTCCAGCGCCTTGAAGCTGGTCTGGCGCAGCAGGATCGGGCACTTGCGGCGCGGTGGGCCTTCAATCACCGCTTTGGGTGTGATGCCATGGGCGGGCATCTGCTCCTGCACGGTGTCGATGTCCAGCGTACGTGGCGTAAGGTGATTGATGTGCGGGCCTTTGAACGCCACGACGTCGGCGACCAAGCGGTGCTGGGCGCTGAGTTTCTGGTACTGCGCGCCAGTGACGGTGGCGCTGTGGTGCCAGCGAAAAGTCTCCAGTGCCTGTCGGACAAATTCTGCGGCGTCAGCTTCGTTTAGCCCGCCCGCTGTTTCCGCCTGTTCAATCAGGCGCAACGCGGAGTCGGTAAAAATCGAACGCCGGGCCAGCACCGACTCGGCAAAAGAACGCAGTTCAGGGGCTTCAATCAGCTCCAGGCGCAGCAACGAGGTGAACACACGAAACGGGCTGATTCGCAGCGCCTCTTCATGCACCGCGCGAAACGCCGTCGAATGCACCGGCACGCCCGCCGGCGTCAGGTCGTAATAACCCACCGGCTGCATACCCATCACCGCGAACAGGCGGGCGAGGGTGGCCAGTTCGCTCGCCGTGCCGACGCGAATGGCACCGTGGCGTTCCATGTCCAGCCGCTCGATTTCGCCGGTGCGCCTGAGGTGCCCGGCAATCTCAGGCTGACGTGCCAGCACGTCGCGATTGGTGTTCTCTACCAGTTCCATCAGCGCGCCGTACAGCGGCACCTCTTCGCGGTACATGTCGGACATCGCTCGGGAGAAGCGTTGGCGGATCAGGTCGGGGCTGACGAACGGCTGCACGGTCATGAAAAAAATTCCTGCCACGGTCACGGAATGGATGCCGGAAAAGATCGCAGCCTTCGCCCACGCGGGCAAACGAAGAATCCTACGAACTTCATTCTGCCAACGACTGATCCACCAGCTCGATCCAATGCTTGACCGGCGTGCGCCCGGCGCTGGCCAGATGGCTCTGACAGCCGACGTTGGACGTGACGATCAATTCCGGCCGGCCACTTTCGAGCGCGTTGAGGCGCTGGTCGCGCAGTTGCCGCGCCAGCACGGGTTGGGTCAGCGAGTAAGTGCCCGCCGAGCCGCAGCACAAATGGCCGTCCGCTACCTGAGTGAGGTTGAAACCGAGTCGGGTCAGCACTGCTTCCACCGCGCCGCCGAGTTTCAGTGCGTGCTGCAAAGTGCACGGGCAATGCACGGCGATGCGCCGTTCGCTGGCGGCGCACACCTGTTCCAGCGGTTCCGCCGCGATGACTTGCACCAGATCCCGAGTCATTTCGCTGATCCGCCGTGCTTTTAACGCATAGACTGGATCGCCCGCCAGCAAATGCCCGTAATCCTTGATGAACGCGCCACAACCACTGGCTGTCTGCACGATGGCTTCGGCACCGTTCTGCAGATGCGGCCACCAGGCATCGATATTCTGTCGTGCGCGGTCGAGGCCCTTGGCCTGGGCGTCGAGGTGATAGTCGAGTGCGCCGCAACAACCGGCCTCGCTCACCGGCGTCACGCTGATGCCCAGACGATCGAGGACCCGCGCCGTCGCGTCATTGGTGTTCGGCGACAGCCCCGGTTGCACGCAACCTTCAAGCAACAACACCCGGCGCGCATGCCGTGGAGCGGGGCGCGTACTCGTAACGGCGGCGTGCTGCGGCAGTTTGCTTTCCAGCAGGCGTGGCAGCAGCGGTCGAAAGGTCGCGCCCATTCGCAGCAAGCCCTTGAACAAACGCGGATTCGGCGCCAGCGCGCGCAAGCCTTCGCGCAGCAAGCGCTGGGCTGCCGGGCGCGGCACCGCGTGATCAACCACCGCGCGGCCAATGTCGAGCAGGTTGTGATAATCGACCCCGGACGGACAGGTGGTTTCACAGTTGCGGCACGACAGGCAGCGATCCAGATGCAGCTGCGTCTGCTCGGTGGCCGGCGCGCCTTCCAGCACTTGCTTGATCAGATAAATGCGCCCGCGCGGCCCGTCGAGCTCATCGCCGAGCAATTGATAGGTCGGGCACGTCGCGTTGCAGAAGCCGCAATGCACGCAGGTGCGCAGGATTTTTTCCGCCTCGGCGGCGCGGGGTAATTGGCGCGATTGCTCGCTGAGCGTGGTTTGCATGGCTAGACCTCCGCGTACATTCGTCCGGGGTTGAACAGCCCTTGCGGGTCGAGTTGTGCCTTGAGTTGCCGGTGGTAGCGCAGCAAGGTCGGCGCCAAAGGTTGAAACGGCGAATCGGTGGCGCCATGCGTAAAGCACGTCGCATGGCCGCCAAAGGACTGGGCGAGGGCGTGAATCTCGGTGCTATCAGATTTAAGCCAGCGTTGTGCGCCCGCCCAGTCGATCAGTTGCTCGCCGGGCAGCTCGAGCGGGCCGAGATCGTTTGGCAATGACAGGCGCCACAGCGGCAAGCCTTCGTCGAAAAACCTCAGGCGCTGTTCGTTGAGATCGCGCCAGAAAACCGAATCCAGCGGTTCGCCGCCGAGGCGTTGATGCGCCGCCGTCACCGATCCTTCGCCACCTTCCAGGCGCAAATACAGACTCTGGCCGTCGTGACACGCGGCGCTGATCGGCAGCGGTTGCTGACCCCACTCGGCGAGTTTGCTCAGAGCGCGGACACAATCGATGTCGAGGCGAATGCTCAGGCACTGGCGTGGTTTCGGCAGGACTTTCAGCGACACTTCGGTCAGCACGCCGAGGCAGCCGAAACTCCCGGCCATCAGTCGCGACAGGTCGTAACCGGCGACGTTTTTCATCACTTCGCCGCCGAAGCGCAGATGCTGACCGAGACCGGTGATCACCCGCGTGCCGAGGACGAAATCGCGTACCGAACCGGACCACGGCCGGCGTGGCCCGGACAACCCTGCGGCGATCATGCCGCCGACCGTGGCACTGTCAGCGAAGGACGGCGGTTCGCAGGGCAGCATTTGCCCGGCGTCATCCAGCGCCGCGAGCAGCTCGGACAATGGCGTGCCGGCGCGCACCGTGACCACCAGTTCCGTCGGATCGTACTGGACGATGCCGCGATGGGCGCGGCTGTCGAGCACTTCGCCGGCCACCTCGCGACCAAGAAACGCCTTGCTGTTGCCGCCCTGAATCTTCAACGGCATGGCATTGGCCCGCGCAGCATTCACTTGGTCGAGCAGGGCCTCGGCGGCATCGAAATCAGCCATCAGAATCGCTCCAGCTCGGGGAAGGGCAGTTGCCCGGCGTGGATGTGCATGGCGCCAAATTCGGCGCAGCGGTGCAGGGTCGGAATGTTCTTGCCGGGGTTGAGCAGGCCCTGCGGATCAAATGCAGTTTTGACCGCGTGAAACAGCAGCAACTCGTCGCTGTTGAACTGCGCGCACATCTGATTGATTTTCTCGCGCCCGACGCCGTGCTCACCGGTAATGCTGCCGCCGACCTTCACGCACAGTTCGAGGATCTTGCCGCCCAACGCCTCGGCGCGATGCAGCTCGCCCGGCTGGTTGGCGTCGAACAGGATCAGCGGGTGCATGTTGCCGTCACCGGCGTGGAAAACATTGGCCACGCGCAGGCCAAATTCCTCGCCGAGGCTGGCGATACCTTGCAGCACAGCGGGCAGTTCGCGGCGCGGGATGGTGCCGTCCATGCAGTAATAATCCGGCGACAACCGACCGATCGCCGGGAAGGCATTTTTGCGCCCGGCCCAGAAACGCACGCGTTCGGCCTCGTCCTGAGCCTGGCGCACCTCAGTGGCCCCGGCTGCTGTCATGACTTCGCGCACGCGTTGGCAATCGTCGTGCACGTCGGCTTCGACGCCGTCGAGTTCGCACAGCAGAATCGCCTCGGCATTGACCGGGTAACCGGCGTGGATAAAGTCTTCAGCGGCGCGAATGGCCAGGTTGTCCATCATTTCCAGACCACCGGGGATGATCCCGGCGGCGATGATTTCGGCGACCGCGCGGCCGGCCTTTTCCACTGAATCGAAACTGCCAAGCAAAACCTTGGCGACTTGCGGTTTGGGCAATAACTTCACCGTGACTTCGGTGATGATGCCCAGCAATCCCTCGGAGCCGGTGAACAAGGCGAGCAGGTCAAAACCGGCTGAATCGAGCGCCTCGGAGCCCAGTGTCAGGCGTTCGCCCTCGATGGTCAGCACTTCGATTTTCAGCACGTTGTGCACGGTCAGGCCGTACTTGAGGCAATGCACGCCACCTGCGTTTTCCGCGACGTTGCCGCCGATCGAACAGGCGATCTGCGATGACGGATCGGGCGCGTAATACAGGCCGAACGGAGCTGCGGCCTGGGAGATGGCGAGGTTGCGCACGCCGGGTTGAACCCGCGCGATACGTGCGGCGGGGTCGATATGCAGGATGTTGTTGAAGCGCGCCATCACCAGCAGCAGGCCTTTTTCCAGTGGCAGCGCGCCGCCAGACAATCCCGTGCCGGCACCTCGGGCGACCACCGGCACATTGTTCCGATGGCAAAGTTTCAGCAGGGTTTGCACTTGCTCGATTCGCCGGGGCAGGGCGACCAGCATGGGCGTGGTGCGGTAGGCGGAGAGGCCGTCGCATTCGTAGGGCTTGAGTTCATCCTCGCGCCAGAGAATGTCCAGATCCGGCAGGGCCTGCTGCAGGGTCTTGAGCAGTTCGGCCTTGTTCACTTCGGGCAATGGACCGTCGAGGCGTTCGTCGTAAAGGATGTTCATCGCCCACCGCCGATGTCCTGTTGAAATACCCACCTGTTGCGAGGGAGCTTGCTCCCGCTGGGGCGCGAAGCGGCCCCTCTGCTACCAATGCGCGTCTGATTCAACGCGCCGGGATTGGGTCTGCTGCGCAGCCCAGCGGGAGCAAGCTCCCTCGCCACGAGGTAAGCGTTCATTTTTGCGATCCCAGGAATTGCTGATACCGCCGCGCCGTGTTCGCCGGCTGTTCGACCATCGGCATGTGCCCGACGTGATCCCACACATCCACTTCAAGGTTGGCAATGCCCTTGCTCCAGACCGGCACGCTGCTGACGTCGATCAAGCGATCCTTGCGCCCCCACAGCAGCAGCGCCGGACATTTGATGTCGGCCAGTTTCGGCTCCATCGGCGGGCTGGCATGGAAGTCGCGGAAGATTTCTTCGAGCTCGTCACGTTGTTGCTCGTAGCGCTGGGCGACGGCGTCCAGCACCAGTTTCGGCACCCACGGCGGCGACTCCATGGTCATGGCGTAGAAACGCTGGAATTCTTCACGGGAGTTGATCAGGAACGGATTGTGCCCGCGTGCCAGGTGGCGCTCCATGTCGCTCGGCTCTGGTGCGGTGACGCCGGCCGGGTCGATCAAGGCCAGCGAAGCGATCCGCTCGGGATAGCTCGCCGCGAGCCACGCAGCGATGTAGCCGCCCATGGAGTTGCCGATCACATGGACTTTCTCCACGCCGCAGACATCGAGTAGCTGAATCATGCGTTTGGCCTGAACCGCGATGTCATAACCGCCTCCGGCCTTGAAGCCGGTTTCGCCGTGGCCGGCCAGATCCGGGATGATCACCCGATACTCGCGTACAAAATGCCGGGCGCAGCGCAGCCAGAGGTTTTTGTCGGCGCTGAAGCCGTGCAGCATCAGAATCGCGCTGGACGCCTCGTATGGCCCGCCTTGCCAGGTCGACACAGTCATCTCGGCGATCGGCACTTCGATCTTGTGCAGTTTGTACAACCTGGCCTCGATGGCCATGGCCAGGTCGTACAGCCAATGGCCGACCGCTGGGTAACTCAACCAGCTCCAGGCCACGAAAACCGCGAGGGCGACAAACAGCAAAAGCATCGACGTCTTCCTTATACGTGTTCAGGACAAAATATGGTCGGCCGGTTTCAGCGCTCGGGTCAGCAGGTGATAGCTGAAACTGAAGCCGGGAAACATCGCGATCACATGGCCGCTCTCGCTCTGGTACCAACTGTGGCAACCGCCGGACTTCCACACGGTGCGCTGCATTTCCCGGTGGATCATTGCAGTGTAGGTACGTTCCGCGTCATGGCGCACTTCGATGCTGCGCAGGCCTTTGGCCTGCACGGTGCGAATGCAGTCGAGGATGTAGTTCATCTGCGATTCGATGATGAACAGCGCCGAAGTGTGGCCAATGCCGGTGTTCGGCCCGGTGACGATAAACAGGTTGGGGAAATCCGGCAGGCTGGTGCCCAGGTAGGCGCGCGGATATTCGGCCCAGACATCTCTGAGTTGCACCGCGTTCTTGCCGCTGACCGGGTAGGAAATCACCCCGTCGGTGGCGTCGTAACCGGTCGACCAGACGATCAGATCAACATCGACATGCTCGCCGTCCACCGTGTTGATCCCGCTTTCGTCGATCGAAGCGATGCCATGCTCGCGACTGTGCAGCGTGACGTTGGCGCGGCTCAGCGCCGGGTAATACGTGCTGGAGACCAGCACCCGCTTGCAGCCGATGGTGAAATCCGGGGTGAGTTGCTGCCGCAGCACCGGGTCGGGAACCTGGCGTTTGAGGAACCGCAGCGCATGTTGCTGGACCAGGTGAATCGCCGGTTTCGAGTATTTGAAGGCGATCACCCGGGTTTCGAATTGCCAGTAGATCAGCCAGCGCAGCAGCTTGTACGCCGGCTTCAAGCCGAGCAGCCAACGCTGGAAGCGGCCGAATTTGCGATCGGCACGTGGCAGCACCCAATGCGGCGTGCGCTGGAACACATGCAGGTGTTCGACCTGGGGTGCAATTGCCGGAATCACCTGGGCCGCGCTGGCACCGCTGCCGACAATCGCCACGCGTTTACCGCGATAGTCGTAGCTGTGATCCCAATGGTTTGTATGAAACGTCTTGCCTTGAAAGCGATCCATCCCGGGGAAGTGTGGGATGACCGGCTGACTTAACGGCCCGGAGGCGTTGATCAGGAACTGTGTGTGAAAGATGCCTTTGGCACGGGTGTACACCGTCCAGCACTTATCCGCTTCGTCCCATTCGACGCGCTCGACGTCGGCTTGCAGCTCCACGCGGTCGCGCAAACCGAACTGCTCGATCACTTGCTCGGTGTAGCGCTGCAGTTCTGCCTGTCCGGCAAACATCTGCGACCAGCGGTAGGGTGCGAACGAGAGCGAATACAGCGGCGACGGCACGTCCACCGCTGCCCCGGGGTAGGTGTTCTGGCACCAGGTGCCGCCGAAAAAGTCGCGTCGCTCCAGTATGCGAAAGTCATCGATCCCGGCCTTGACCAGGTTGACCGCCGCGCACTGGCCGCCGAAACCGCTGCCGATGATCAACACATGGTAGGTGTGCATGGGCCCCCTTTTTATAGTTGTTTTTCCTTTTCCCCTGTTTCATTTATAGCCAACTCTGGGCTTCGTGTGCGGCGCTGATAGCGCTCTATTCAGGCCGCTGGCCGGTGATGGCTATTTAGCGGCGCCCTGATAGACTCCGAACACATCCGTGTCGGGGTGAAACCATTGCAGCGCGCGGTCGAGGCCCTTATGGGAAATACGCGGGGAAAGGGACTTTCACTGGCCAGGAGGCTGTACAGGTCGCGGGTGTTCGGGCTGCTGCTCGGGCTCATGTGCGTCAGCGTGGCGATGTATTCCCTCGATCCGCCGCTGTGGGTGTGGGGCCTGATGCTGTTCAATGGCCTGATCTGGCCGCATCTGGCGTTTCAATGGGCGCGCCGCTCGAGCGTGCCGTTCCGCGCCGAACACCGCAACTTGCTGATCGATGCATTCATGGGCGGCTTCTGGGTCGCTGCCATGCAGTTCAATCCGCTGCCCAGCGCAACCACGATTTCGATGATGGCGATGAACAATGTCGCCATTGGCGGTGGCCGATTCCTGCTCGCCGGGACGGCGGCACAGCTATTGGGTATCGGCGTCGGGCTGGTGGTGTTCGCACCGGCGTACATCCCGCCGACTTCGCCATTGCAGCTTTACGCCTGTTTGCCTTTGTTGTTGCTGTATCCGCTGGCGCTTGGCTGGATCTGCTTTCGTCAGGCCTCCACCCTCGGCCGGCACAAGCGTGAGCTGTTGGCGTTGAGTCGCACCGACAGCCTGACCGGGCTGCTCAATCACGGCGCGTGGAAGGATCAACTGAACCTCGCATTCCAGCGCTGTAAGCGCCAGCAGCAAGGCGCGGCGATTGCGTTGATCGACATCGATCACTTCAAGGCGATCAATGACACCTACGGCCATGTCGCCGGCGATATCGTCCTGCGCCAGTTGAGCAAACTGCTCAAGCAGAATCTGCGCGCCACCGATGTCGCCGGGCGCTACGGCGGGGATGAGTTCTGCGTGATCCTGCCGGAACTGCCGCTGTTCAATGCCGCTCAGGCCATGGAAGCCTTGCGCGAACGCTTCGCGATGCTGGGCTATGAGCAGAATCCGGCGTTGAAGGTCAGTCTGAGCATTGGCCTGGCCGCGTATGACCCGAGCCATGCCGACGCCACGCGTTGGCTGGACGATGCCGATCAGGCCTTGTACGAAGCCAAGGCGAGTGGGCGCAATCGGGTCATCTGCAACAGCGACAACAAGCCGAGGCAGGCGCTGCTGGATTCGGTCTGAGGGACACCCCGCCGATTGAAACTGTAGGAGTGAGCCTGCTCGCGATAGCAATCTGTCAGTGATTTGAATGCTGACTGATACAACGCTATCGCGAGCAGGCTCACTCCTACAGGTTTGTTCGGTGTCGGTCTGGAGAGTGTCGCATTCGCTATAGAGCCTTGCGTCAATGTCGGTTACGGTTGAATCCCTCCGATACGAAACAAGGACTGCTTCATGACGTTCTCATTTCCCCGCTCTCTGCTGGCCGCCAGCCTCGGTCTGTCCCTCGCATTCTCGGCCGCAAACGCCGCCGAACCGCACAAACAAGTGCTCGCCGATGCCGAGCAGTATCAGCCCGAAGCCCTGAAATTGTTGGAGCGACTGGTCAATATCGACTCCGGCTCAGGTTATGAGCCGGGCCTGAAACAGGTCAGCGACATTGCCATCGATGAACTGAAAAAACTCGGCGCCACCATCGAACTGGTGCCCAACACCCCGGAAAAATCCAACCACGTGCTGGCCACGCTCAAAGGCACCGGCAAAGCGAAGATCCTCCTGATGGCGCACATGGACACGGTGTTCAAGGAAGGCTCCGCCGCCGAGCGGCCTTTCCACATCAAGGACGGCCGCGCCTACGGGCCGGGTGTAATGGACGACAAGGGCGGCATCGTCGCCGGCATCTACGCATTGAAAGTGCTGAAGAACCTCGACTTCAAGGATTACGCGCAGATCACCTTCCTGCTCGACGCCAGCGAAGAAACCGGCTCGGACGTCGCCACCGACCTGATCAAGAAAACCGCCAAACAGCACGACGTCACCCTCAACCTCGAACCGGGGCGCCCGGCCGATGGTCTGGTGGTGTGGCGCAAGGGCAGTGCGACGGCGCTGGTCGAAGTCAAAGGCAAAGCCGCCCACGCCGGGGTCGCGCCAGAATTGGGCCGGAACGCGGCGATGGAAGCGGCGCACCAGATTCTGCAACTGGGCAAGCTCGGCGATGAGGCGAAGAAGACCACCATCAACTTTACCGTGCTCAAGGCCGGTGATCGCACCAACGTAATCCCGGACCAGGCCACGGCCAAGGCTGATGTGCGCGCGGCGGTGCCGGAAGAGTTCGATCGTATCGAGAAGGATCTGGCGCGGGTCTCGCAGGACAAGTTGATTGCCGAGACCGAGGTGAAAACCTCTCTGCAGCGCGGATTGCCGCCGATGCCGCAGACCGCTGAGTCCGATCGCTTGATGGCCATGGCTCAAGGCATTTACGGCGAAATTGGCCGCAAGCTCACCGAGGAGGGCAGCGGCGGCGCGGCGGATGCCAGTTTGTCCGCAGGCGTAGGGACACCGACGCTGGATGGCTTCGGGATCGTCGGCGGCAATATTCACACGCCGGAGGAATATGCCGAAGTGGCGAGCGTGGCGCCGCGGATTTATCTGTTGTCGCGGATGATCATGGAGTTGGCGAAGCCGCGGTGATGGAATTGGTGGTGTGAATGTTTGGGGCGGGGTGTCAGTTGACTCGCCCCTCACCCTAGCCCTCTCCCCCAGGAGAGGGGACTGACCGCGTTGTTTGTAGTCAATGCGGCAAGCTTGAGATTTTCTGCTGAATTCAATTTCGCATTCAACACGGTCCACCACGTCGGCGCAGATCCTGAGCATCCCCCAATCGGTTCCCTCTCCCTCCGGGAGAGGGCTAGGGTGAGGGGCTTTTATAGTCTCGGTTCGCAGATAACTCTGCGACGATCTTGGCCGGTCGAATACAGAACCTGACCTTTCTGGAGTGAACTCGGGCCGCCTGTGCGATGCACCAGTTTGTTGTCGTGCGGGATCTGGCCGATACCTTTGCCAGCCTTAACCTCAAGGGCATCTCCGATTGTGATTTGACGCGGGTGACCAGCGCGGTTCATCTGCTGATGCGCGAGGGCTGCGCGATTCTGAATGTGATTCAGGCGCGGGCGGCGCAGCGGGAGGAGGGGTAGAAGACGCCGGTTTAGCGGTGCCGCAATAGACGCTTTCGCGAGCAGGCTCGCTCCCACAGGGGACCGCATTTCAACTGTGGGAGCGAGCCTGCTCGCGAAGGGGCCGGTGCAGCGTGTGCATCACTCCTTGACGCTCATGTATTCCTTGGCCCAGAGAATGTATTCCTCCGGCTGGGTATAGGTGTGCGTCAATTCGGTCGCGCTCAGGTCGGCGGCCTGGGTGAAGATCTGCCGCTGTTCGCGCAGGCTGTCGTAAGTCGCTTTGATCGCAGCGAAGTAGGCGCCGTGGCCGTCGATGGTCACGCGTACGCCGAGTTCGGCCAGGCGTTTGTCGTCGCGCAGGGCCGGGTTGCCGTAAGTGACCAGCATCAGCGGCACGGTGAGATGCTCGGCGATCTGTTCCAGTTGATCGAAGTCCTGCACGCCGACCATGCAGATACCGTCAGCGCCCGCCGCCTGATATTGGCGGGTGCGGCTGATGATTTCCTGGTTCGGCAGAATGCCGGCGTTGGTGCGGGCGATGATCGCCATTTCCGTGTCGACCCGCGCTTCCAGCGCCGCGCGGATCTTGCCGACGCCTTCGGCGACGGTGATCAGGTCGGTGGATTTGCGCCCGAATTGTGCGGGCAGCAGGGTGTCTTCGATGGTCAGTGCCGCGACGCCGGCGCGTTCCAGTTCGACGATGGTGCGCATGACGTTAAGAGCGTTACCGTAGCCGTGATCGGCGTCGGCGATCACTGGCAATTGGGCGACGCGGCCGATGCGCGTGGCCTGTTCGGCGAATTCGCTGAGGGTGATCAGGGCGAAGTCCGGGGCGCCGAGCACCTGCAGGGAGGCCACGGAACCGCCGAGGATACCCACTTCAAAACCCAGGTCAGCGGCGATGCGGGCGGACATCGGGTCGAACACCGAAGCCGTGTGATAGCAGGTGTCGGAGGCCAGCAACTGACGGAAATTACGGCGCAAATCTTGATGGGAAAGCCTGGTCATACGAGTTCCACCAATACATAAGGAATGGAGAGGCTTGAGCAAAGGTGTCAACGCCGAAGAATGAAAAGGCTATCACGCGAATGGGTCAGGAATCATGACGAATTTGCGCGGCAGGACTGGCGGCTGAAAGGTTTAATCTCTCGCGCCGGGCATATCAGGCCGCCACGGCGTGTTGCTGTTGATGGGGCAGGAGCACCGCACGCACCGAATTACCCGGCTGAAGTTGCAGGCGTTTGGCGGTGAGACGATCGACCATAAGGCTGTTACCCACCAGTCGCCCGGGCGCCACGGTGATGCGGCAGTTTTCCAGGCGGCGGTTGTGAATCAGCCACAACGGCGCCTTCTCGTCCGGGATGCCGAGGCTCAGGGTCAGTTCGAGACTGTCACGCACCGTGCGAATGCTGCGGATCGGCGCTTCGATGACCGGGCCACCGTCGAAAATGTCGATGTAACCCTGGTGCGCAAAACCTTCAGCCTGAAGGATTTTCAATGCCGGTTGGGTGTTCGGGTGAGTCTGGCCGATCGCCGCCTGTGCCTGTTCGGTCAGCAGGCAGGTGTACAGCGGCTGACGTGGCATCAGTTCGGCGATAAAGGCTTTGTTGCCCAGCCCCGACAAGTGATCGGCGTGGGTGAAATCCATCTGGAAAAAGTGTCGGCCAAGGCTGTCCCAGAACGGCGAGCAACCGTTTTCATCGGCACTGCCGCGCAGTTCGGCGATCATCTTCTCGCCAAACAGATGCGGAAACTCGGCGACAAACAGCAGGCGCCCCAGCGACAACAGGCGGCCATTGCTGCCGCTGCGCTGGTCATGGCGCAGAAACAGCGAGCACAGTTCCGATTGTCCGGTCAGTTCATTGTTGAGGAACAACGTCGGAATCTGCCGCTGAATGCCCAGGTCCGGCGCCGAACTGACGGTCACGCCGAGCCGGTAGTTGTACCAGGGTTCGCGCAGCCCAACCGCGCCAGCCATCGCGCTGACACCGACCACGCGCTGCTCATCATCCTCGAGGACAAACAGATAATCGGCATCGGCACGTTCCACCTGTTCGGCGAACGCCCGTTGCGCCCAACGCACCCGGTGCGCGAGGCGGTCCTCGTTGGCAGGAAGGGTGGTGAAGCCCGGCCCGGCCTGTTCGACGAGCGTCATCAAGGCAGGCAGGTCGCTGACTTTTACCGGACGGACAATCATGCTCCTACTCCTTCTGCGTACCGATTCAGGCACCAACGGCGAATGCGCCTCACAGAGCGACCAACCGTATCGGGCTGCCCTCGCTGACCTTCAGTGCCGCGCAGAGAGCGGGCGTCAGGGGCAGCGGTTGATCGGGCTGATAGTCGAGCTCGGTGACAATGGCCCGGTAGTCATGCAAGGCGTCGTTGCTCACCAGGTAACGGCCTCGGGCGTCTGTCGACGCCTGTTGCCGGACCGTGGCAATCTGGCTGCCAACGATCGAGCGAATGTTTGCGGTACGCGCGTACAACGTAGGGCCGGCGTCGAACAGGTCGATGTAGCTGTTGGTCTCGAAGCCTTCACGCTCGAGGATGTCGAACGCCTCCTGGCCGTCCGGGTGCACGCGGCCGATGCAGTCCTGCGCCGCTTGCGGCAGCATCGGTACGTATATCGGATATTGCGGCATCAGTTCGGCGAGGAACGTGCGGCTCTGCAACCCGCACAGACGCTCGGCTTCGGCGTAGGGCAGGTCGAAGAAATGCTTGCCCAGCGCATCCCAGAATGGCGAGTGGCCGTGCTCATCGCTGTAGCCGACGATCTCGGTGATCACCGCCTCGGAGAACCGCTGCGCATGGGCGGCAATGAACAGCAGGCGCGCCCGCGACAACAGTTCGGAAAACGGCGTGCGCACCAGCGTGGCGTCGATGTGGAACCCGCGCAGCAGGGTGTGCCCGCTAAGGTCATGGCACAGCGACAACGCCGGCACGCCATGCTCGATGTTCAACTCCCGCGAGGCGCTGGTGAAATGGCGATTGCGCAAGCTGTAGAACGGTTCCTTGAAGCCGGCGGTGGCAAGAATTTCCGAGCAGCCGAGCAGTTGCTGGCGTTCGAGGTCTTCCAGCACAAAGAAATAGTTCTCCGGCCCCTGCGCCGTGGCGGCGCTGTCGAACGAGGCGCGCGACCCGGCGATTTTCTCGCGCAGGTGCTCGCTGTCATCCGGCAGCGAGGTCACGCCGATCAGGCTCTCGCGGGCCAGGCGCTGTAGCTGGGGCAGATCATTCTGCTCGACTGGGCGTAAGACCAGCATGGATGTACTCCTGTATCAAAAGGTTCGGCCCGTTCGCCGAACCTGACTATCACTGTCGGTTTCCACGCGTTAAATCGGCGGTCGCCTGATTTGTTGTCAGACGCCGCTCTTTTTCTTGTCAGCCATTGCTCGGATCGGGCAACACCGTGCTGGCGCCGAGCTTGTTGAGGAAGAACAGATAAACCAGACCCAGGGCAATCCAGATCAGGCCGAGTTTCTGCGCATCGACGCCCATGTTGTACATGATGGCCGCGACGATGATGAAGCCGATCACCGGGCAGAGCAGATGGCGCACAACCTGTCCCGACTTCTGCCGACGCCAGTAGTGGTTGATCACGGTCAGGTGCAGGAGCATGAACCCGCTCAGGGCGCCGAAGTTGATCAGCGAGGTGAGGATGTCGACCGCCTCGATGAACAGGTAGCAGATCAGCAGCGACAGCACCGCCACCAGATAGATGCTTAGGTACGGCGTGTTGTGTTTCGGATGGACCCTGGCCAGCACCTTCGGCAATTTGCCGTCGCGGGCCATGCCGAACAGCAGGCGCGACACGGCGGCCTGCGAGGTGATCGCCACGGCCACGCCCCAGGCCAGCGCTGTCGCCACTGCAGTCAGGGTTGCGAGCCAGCTGCCGGCGGCGATTTCAGCGATTTCATAGAACGCGGTGTCGGCGGATTTGAAGCCCATGCCCGCTGCCAGATCGGTGGCAATCCACGTCTGCACCACGAAAATCGTGCCCATCACCGCCAGGGTGATCAGCGCCGCTCTGCCGACGCTGCGGCCCGGGTCTTCCTTGATTTCTTCGGCAAGGGTCGAGATCGCATCGAAGCCGAGGAACGACAGCACGGCGATCGACACCGCTTGCATCAACAAGGCGAAGTTGAAGGTCTCGGGGTGATACAGCGGCGCCAGTGTCAGCTCGCCGTTGCCGCCGCCGTTGTGCAAGGCATTCCAGGCGTAGAACAGGAAGATGCCCAGTACCACCAGTTGCGCCAGCAGGAACAGGATGTTCATCCGCGCGGTAAAGGTGATGCCGCGCAGGTTGACGAACGTTGCGCTGACCAGGAATGCCAGGATGAAGCCAACCTTGGGAATATCCGGGTACAAATGGTTGAGCGCCATCGCCGCATACAGGTACAGCAGCGGCGGAATCAGCAGGTAGTCGAGCAGCATCAGCCAGCCAGCGATGAAACCGACGTGTTGATTAAGGCCGCGTTGCGCGTAGGAATACACCGAACCGGCGATCGGAAACGCCTTGGCCATGCTGCCGTAACTCAGCGCGGTGAACAGCATCGCCACCATGCCGATGATGTAGGCCAGCGGCACCATCCCGGGTGCCTCGGCGTTGACGTAGCCATACACACCGAACGGGGCGATGGGGATCATGAAAATCATCCCGTATACCACCAGATCGGTCAGCGTCAGGCTACGTTTCAACTCTTGCTTGTAGCCGAATTCTTCAATTTCCATGAAGCGCAACTCCTTGTCAGCCATCGGTCGTTTTAGTTGTTCTGTCGGTCGATCATTTACCGCGATTCTTACAGCAAAGGTGCCAGGTAGCCGGCCCAGCGCGAAACCGCTTCGGGGCTGCGCAGCAAGTCATTGCGCACTTCGATCAGTACGGCCTCGAGGCCTCGGGCATCGCCGTGCACCGGTACGGTCATGTCGCCCAGCGGATCGATTCTGTACGGCTGGTTGCCCGCGACTTTCAAAGGATGCACTTGCAGTCCGTCGAGCAGGCGCTGGGCATAGGCTTTGGCCTGGCCGAACAACACGCCGATTTCCAGTGGTCGCGGCTGGCCGTAGTACACCGGCGTAAAACTGTGAATGCCGACCACGCGCACCGCTTGGCCCTGGGTAATACGCTCGTCGATCAGCGTCTGCAAACGTGCATGAAACGGCTTGAACAGGGTCTGCCGACGATACTCGCGAGCCGCCTCATCCAGCTCGCGGTTGCCGGGAATCTGGTAGATCTCGCTTTGCACCGGGATGCTGTCCGGCGCATGGCGCGGGCGGTTGAGATCGATCAACAGCCGTGAGTAATTGGCGCTGAGCAGGGTGGCACCGAGTTGTTCCGACAACTGTTCGGCCAGTTGCAGCGCGCCGATGTCCCAGGCGATGTGTTCCCGCGCGGCGGCCTCGTCCAGGCCCAGGTTGTTCAGGGCATCGGGGATGTAACGACTGGCGTGTTCGCACACGAGGATCAACGGGTTCGTCGAGTCCTCGCGGCTCAGGTTATAGACCGGGCGGGTGAACAACCCCAGTTCGGCGGATTCAGTACAGGCGTGCATAGTGCTCACACAGGTCAGCGGGCGAGAGCTGTTCCGTCAGCGCCAGTTCCTCGGTTTTCAGGGCGTACCAAGTGTCGAGCAGCGGCTTGGGCAGCCATTCATTGAAGGCTGCACTGTCGCGCAGGCAATCCAGCGCCTGCGCCAGCGAGGCGGGCAGGGCGACAATGCCCCGGGCCTTGCGTTGCTCGTCATTGAGTGAATCGGGAATTTCATCGGTGATCGCGTTCAGCGCCAGACGCTGTTCGATGCCCAGGCGCCCGGCGATCAGCAGCGCGGCCATCGCCAGGTGTGGCGAGGCGGTGGCGTCCATGGCGCGGAATTCCAGGTTGAACTGCTGCGCGGCAGACTTGCCGCCCAGGGTCACGGTCGGGCAGATGCGCAGCGCCGCTTCACGATTCTGCTGTCCCAGGCACGCATAGGACGCGCTCCAGTGGTGCGGCTGCAAACGCTGGTACGAGAGCGGCGTCGGCGCAGTGAACGCGCAGAGCGCCGGCAAATAGTGCAGGACTCCGGCAGCCCAGTGCTGACCGATACTCGACAGGCCGTTGCTGGTGCCGGCGTCATACAGCATGGGCTGGCCGGCCAGATCGAGCAGGCTGACGTGCAGATGCACACCGTTGCACACCGCCTCGGGAGCGGTCTTCGGCGCGAAACTCAGCGCCAGGCCCATCTGCCGGGCGATTTCCCGGGTGATTTCACGCACATTGACCGCACGATCCGCCGCCGCCACGCCAAGGGTCGGGCGGCAGGTGATTTCGTATTGGTGCTTGCCGTATTCCGGCAGGAACATTTCCGGCTCGACCCCGCCGGCGCGCAGGGCGCTGAGCAGCCAGCCGGCGAATTCGGCGCCCTGACGCTGCGCTTCGAGAGAGAACGCTGCATGTTCGGCCTCGCCAGCGTGCAGGTTGAATTCATGTTCGAACGCGGCATTGACCTGCAAACCGAGCTCATCGTGATAGCGCTCGATTTCATCACGCAGCAATGTGCGTGGGCAGGCGCCCCACGCCTGGCCGTCGGTCTCGCGGATATCGGCGTGGATGAAATCCAGCGCCGGCGCGTTCGCGTCCGGGCCGTTGCCGACGGTGACGCGGCTGTTCAGATCGGGGATCAGCCGCAGGTCGCCGTACGCGCCCCACGGATTGCTCGAGGCGATGATGTCTTGTGGCGTCAGCGCGCTGTTGGCCGGGACCCAGCCGCAACCCGCTGCCTGATAGTGCTCAAGCTCGTCGGTAGGGAACGAGCGGCCACGGGTGATGCCGATCAGGTCAGTGGTCACCAGAGTGGTCATCGGCAGAGGCGTCAGGCGTGCGCTCATGGCTGCATCTCCTGCAAACGACCGAGCACGGTGTCGGTGTCGGTGATCCAGCAGTAACCCTTGATTGCATTGAGGCAGGCGTGGTGGCGTTCGGCTGTGTAAGTGGCGCAGGCGTCCTCCACCAGCGTCACCAGATAGCCCCGGTCGGCGGCATCGCGCACGGCCATGTCCACGCACTGATCGGTGACGATGCCAGCGATGATCAGATGACGGGTCTGCAAGTTGCGCAGCACGTAGTCGATGTTGGTCGAGTTGAATACCCCGGAGGAGGTCTTTGGCAGCACGATTTCGTTCTCGGCCGGGGTCAGTTCAGCAATCACCTGAGCTTGCGCGCTGCCCTTGGGCAGGTGCATGTCGGACAGCTTGTGATCCAGCGAGCGGTCGCGACCGTCGGCGGTCAGGCTTTCGATGATCGTGTGCAGCACGTTTTGCCGGGCCTGACGAAAGGCGCCAAGCAGCCGTTGCTGATTGGGCACCACCTGGCTGCGCGCACGCTGGAGGAAATACTCGGCATCCGGCCCGCTCAGGTGCGGGTCGAATTGCGGCTCGAGCCAGGCGCGCTGCATGTCCACCAGCAACAATGCGGTGTGATCGAACACAAACGGCAGGTCCCGTGGCGAGCGGTGGGGAAGGCTGAACATCCTTATTTTTCCTCCAGCAGGTGAGTCGCAAAGTCGTTGCGCAGGGCATCGATGCCTTCCAGGCGATCGGCAGGGTCGGGCACGCGCAAGGTCAGGCAGGCGATCAGCGCCTCGACCTGCGCCAGCGCCGGCACCATGGTGTCGAACGGCGACGCCGATTCCACCGGGGCGCTGATGATCAGGTCGGCCATCTCGCGCAGCGGCGAGGCGTAGACATCGGTGAACAGCACCACCCGCGCGTTGTTGTTCTTCGCCGCGGTGGCGACGCGCAGGGCTTGGGTCTGGTAGCGCCGATAGTCGAACACCAGCACCACGTCCTGGCGTTGCAGATCGTACAGACGGTCAGGCAACAGGGCGTTGTCTTCCAGGGCGAAGCAGCCGGGGCGCAGCAGGCGCAGGTGGTTAAGCAGGTAATTGGCCAGCAGGATGCTGAAACGGCCACCGAAGCAGTAGATCTGATGGCGGCTGTCGAGCAGCCATTCCACGAGGATCCGTACGTCTTCGGGTTGGGTCAGGGCTTGAGTGTCAACCAGCAAGCGATGGCTGTCGGCCAGATAATGGGCCCAGGCATCGTTCTTGTTCTGCTGCGAGCGCGGCTGCAATAGCGTGCGTGGTGAACGCAGGCGATGATCCATGTCGCTGAGCAGGGCTTCCTGGAAATCGGCGTAACCGCCAAAACCGAGCTTTTTCACCAGACGCACGATGGTCGGATCGCTGACACCCGCATGTTCGGCCAGGCGCGCCATCGGCCCCAGACCGTTGCGGGGATACTGATCGAGCAGGGCGCGGACCACTTTGCGCTCTGACGGCGTCAGATCCAGGCCGGGGTCAGTGATCAGGTCTCTGAGAGGGGGCATCCGGGCTCCTGCTGGATGGGGGTGTCGAATTCATTTCACAATCCGATAAAAGAGTATTTATGTAATGTGTGCTACATGTCTAGCGAATTTTTGTACAGGTTTGCCAGGCACCAAAAGTGTGCAAGCCGTCCGTGTAACAAGGGCTACGCCGAAGTAGCGTCGGCTTGTAGTCCTTTGCCTGTCACAGTGTCAGACATTGCCTATCCAAGGTTCAGCGGCTGGCGGGCGGGCAATCCTGAAAAATCCGGATTTACGGCACAATGGGCCGCTAACGAATTTCGAACCGTTGCTTTTGATATCTTTCGTCCGAGTACCTGCCTGTGCCAAGTAGCCGTTTGATACTGGTTTGCCATGCGCGAACCATCGCACAAAAATTGGCGCGTTTTCCTACGAACGAGCCTGTTGAAGAGTTGCCCGTGGCGTCTGACGCCATCCGGTCGCGATTCCCGGCGACGCGGCGCCTGGTATGCGGGCCGGAGCTGCGAACCCGGCAAACAGCAGAGTGGTTGGGTGCCGATGGCGAAATCGACCCGGCCCTGCGCGATTGTGACTGGGGGCGCTGGCACGGCCAGTCGATCAAGGATTTGCAAGCCCACCACGCCGACGCGTTGTCAGCCTGGCTGGCCGATCCAGACGCGGCGCCCCATGGCGGCGAATCGGTCGGCCAACTGACACTGCGGGTGGCGCAGTGGCTGGCTACAGTCGCCGCGACGCCCGGGCATGTGGTGGCAGTCACCCATCCGTTTGTCATGCGTGCTGCATTGATGCAGGTGCTGCAAGGCAACGCGTTCAATGCGATCGATGTCGAGCCGCTGTCGGTGATCGAGCTGCGCTTCAACGGCATCTGGCGTCTACGCTTGCCGGGCATGGACCTTGAAGAGGAATTCTGATGAAACAGCTGCTGGTCATCGGCATTGGCGCCGGCAATCCGGACTACATCACGATGCAGGCAGTGAAAGCGCTGAATCGGGTCGATGTGTTCTTTCTGCTGGATAAAGGCCAGAGCAAACAGACGCTGATCGATCTGCGCCGCGAGATCTGTGAGCGCTACATCACCGATCACGCTTATCGCTTTGTCGAAGCCAGCAGTCCTGAGCGCCAGCGGGGCGATGTCGACTACACGGCAAGCGTCGATGCACTGAACCGCGCCAAGCAGCAGGCCTTCGAGCGGCTGATCAATGAGGAATTGTCCGACGGTCAGTGCGGCGGTTTCCTGGTGTGGGGCGATCCGGCGTTGTACGACAGCACGCTGCGCATCCTTCAGGCGATTCAGTCATCAGGCCGCTGTGAATTTGAGTACGAAGTGATACCGGGGATTAGCAGCGTTCAGGCCCTGGCTGCGCAGCACAAGATACCGCTGAACACGATCGGCCGTTCGGTGGAAATCACCACGGGACGGCGATTGGCAGCAGGGCAGGTGAGTGAAGCGGACAGTCTGGTGGTGATGCTCGATGCCGAGGATTCGTACCAGCAGGTGACGGATCGCCAGACCGAGATTTTCTGGGGCGCTTACTTGGGCACACCGGACCAGATTCTGCTCAGCGGAAGACTGGCGGATGTCGCCGATGAGATCGAACGGGTGCGCAAAGCGGCGCGGGCGGAGCATGGGTGGATTATGGATACCTATCTGCTGCGCAAGCCTTGAATGGCTGGCGTCTGAAAAAGCGCTTTCGCGAGCAGGCTCGCTCCCACATTTGGAATGCGTCCCCCCCTGTAGGAGTGAGCCTGCTCGCGATGACGGTGGTACATCCAATACGAATTTCGGACAGGCAAAAAGAAACCCGGTACACCGCAAGGCGCACCGGGTTTTTTGTTGCCGGCCAACGGCGGATGTCGTGGATCCGCCGTCAACCTTGAACTCCGTATCAGGCGCGTTCCAGCGCCAGCGCTACACCCTGGCCGCCGCCAATGCACAAGGTCGCCAGACCTTTTTTCGCATTGCGCTTGAGCATTTCGTGCAGCAATGTCACCAGCACGCGGCAACCCGATGCGCCGATCGGGTGACCAAGAGCGATGGCGCCGCCGTTGACGTTGACCTTGTCCAGGTCCCATTGCAGGTCCTTGGCGACGGCCAGCGATTGCGCGGCGAACGCTTCGTTGGCTTCGATCAGGTCGAGCTGGTCGATGCTCCAGCCGGCTTTGTCGAGGCAGCGGCGGGTGGCGGATACCGGGCCGATGCCCATGATCGCCGGATCGACGCCCGCGTTGGCGTAGGCAGCGATTCTGGCCAGAACCGGCAGGCCCAGGGCTTTGGCTTTCTCGCCACTCATCAGAATCACGGCGGCGGCACCGTCGTTCAGCGATGAAGCGTTGCCAGCGGTGACGCTGCCGTCCTTTTTGAACGCCGGGCGCAGCTTCGCCAGGGATTCGGCGCTGGTGTCGCCGCGTGGCTGCTCGTCGATCTTGAAGGCGACCGGATCGCCCTTGCGCTGGGGAATCAGGATCGGGGTGATTTCATCGACGAAGCGCCCGGCTTCAATGGCGGCGGCAGCTTTCTGCTGGGAAGCAGCTGCGAAGGCGTCCTGCTGTTCGCGGGTGATCTGGTATTTATCGACCAGATTTTCCGCGGTGATGCCCATGTGGTAATCGTTGAACGCATCCCACAGGCCGTCGCTGATCATGGTGTCGACGATTTGCGCGTGGCCCATGCGCAGACCGGTGCGGGCGCCCGGCATGATGTAGTTGGACAGGCTCATGTTTTCCTGGCCGCCGGCAATGATCACCTCGGCGTCGCCGCAACGGATCGCCTGCGCGCCGAGATGCAGAGCTTTCAGGCCGGAACCGCAGACCTTGTTCAGGGTCATCGCCGGTACCGCGTGGGGCAGGCCGGCCTTGATCGCGGCCTGACGCGCCGGGTTCTGTCCGGCGCCGGCGGTCAACACCTGGCCCATGATCACTTCATCGACCTGCGCACCGTCCAGGCCGGTCTGCTCGAGCAACTGGCGGATCACCGCCGCGCCCAGATCGACCGCGGATACGTTGGCCAGGGAGCCCTGAAAACTGCCGATCGCGGTACGCGTGGCGGCAACAATGACGACGTCTTGCATTTTCGAATTCCTCACTCGGCAGCGAACTGCATTTCCGGTACGTGATCCGGGACGATCAGTTTACCAGCGGTTTTGGCGACGATTTCTTCAACGCTGACGCCAGGTGCGCGTTCCTTGAGGACAAAAGCGCCATTTTCGATTTCCAGATAGGCGAGGTCGGTCAGCACGCGCTTGATGCAGCCGGCGCCGGTCAGCGGCAGGCTGCATTTGGCGAGCAGCTTGGATTCACCGTCCTTGGACGCGTGGGTCATGATGACAATGATGTTGTCGGCACCGGCCACCAGGTCCATGGCGCCGCCCATGCCCTTGACCAGTTTGCCGGGGATCATCCACGAGGCAATATTGCCTTCGACGTCGACTTCGAACGCGCCGAGCACGGTCAGGTCGACATGGCCGCCGCGGATCATCGCAAAGGATTCGGCGGAGTTGAAAATCGATGCGCCGATCCGCGCGGTCACCGTTTGTTTGCCGGCGTTGATCATGTCGGCATCGATGGTTTCTTCGGTCGGAAAAGGTCCCATGCCGAGCAGGCCGTTTTCCGATTGCAGCATGACTTCCATGCCTTCGGGGATGTAGTTGGCGACCAGGGTCGGAATGCCGATACCGAGGTTGACGTAGTAGCCGTCCTGCATTTCGCGGGCGACGCGCTGAGCCATTTGTTCGCGGGTAAGTGCCATGTTGTTGTTCTCCGTAGGCCTGAATTATTTGCGGATGGTGCGTTGTTCGATGCGTTTTTCGAACGTGCCGCAAATGACCCGGTCGACGTAGATGCCCGGGGTGTGGATCTGCGTCGGGTCGAGTTCGCCGGGTTCGACGATTTCTTCGACTTCGACCACGGTGATCTTGCCGGCGGTGGCCGCCAGCGGGTTGAAGTTCTGCGCGGTGTGGCGGTAAACGACGTTGCCGAAATGGTCGGCCTTCCAGCCTTTGACGATGGCGAAGTCGCCAGTGATGGATTCTTCCATCAGGTACTTGCGACCTTTGAATTCACGCACTTCCTTGCCCTCGGCGACTGGGGTGCCGACGCCGGTGGCGGTGAAGAATGCCGGAATGCCGGCGCCGCCCGCGCGCATCTTCTCGGCGAGGGTGCCTTGCGGGGTGAGGATGACTTCGATGTCGCCCTTGAGCAGTTGCTCTTCGAACAGTTTGTTTTCGCCGACGTACGAGGCGATGACTTTGCTGATCTGGCGGTCGGTGAGCAGCACGCCAAGGCCGAATCCGTCGACGCCGCAGTTGTTGGAGACGACAGTGAGGTCGCGGGTGCCCTTGCGCTTGATCTCGGCGATCAGGTTTTCCGGAATGCCGCACAGACCGAAGCCACCGGCGATGACGGTCATGCCGTCTTCCAGTCCGGCCATCGCTTCCTCGTAGGAACTCACACGCTTGTCGAAACCTGCCATAGGCACCTCTTTTATTATTTGCGGGCGGCTGGCTAGCCGAATGACGGGAGTGTCTCTCCGTGGAATATATTTGTTAAGTTGATTTTTACGGTTGATTGATTGATAAACATCAATAATCAATGTTTAGGGGATCTCCTGTAGGAGCTGCCGAAGGCTGCGATCTTTTGCCGTTGATTTTCAAGATCAAAAGATCGCAGCCTTCGGCAGCGCCTACAGAGGGCAATCACATCACGGCTTGCAGCTTGCAGCTTGCAGCTCGCCGCTCGCAACTGGAGCAAAGCGACCATGACCATCAAACAGATTCGTGCCTTTCTCGCCGTGGCCCATAGCCTGAGTTTCGCCGTTGCATGCGAACGCCTGCACCTGTCCCAGTCGGCGTTGAGCCTGACCATCAAGGCGCTGGAGGAGGGCCTGGGCGGGCGGCTGTTCAGCCGCAATACCCGGAATGTCGCGCTGACCCCGGAAGGCGAATCCCTGCTGCCGCTGGCGCGCCGATTGATCGCCGACTGGGACAACGCTGAAGACGAGATGCGTCAGCGTTTCAGCCTGCAACGCGGGCGCGTGACGCTGGCGGCGATGCCGTCGTTTGCCGGCAATCTGCTGCCGCCGATTCTCAAGAGCTTTCGCGCGCGCTATCCGAACGTCAACGTCACGGTCAACGACGTGATCAACGAGCAAGTGCTGGAAATGGTCCGCGACCGGCAGGTGGAGCTCGGCGTGGCGTTCGCGCCGATGCAGAGTACGTCGATGACGTTCACGCCTCTGTATGTCGATCGCTTCGTCGCCGTGGTGCCAGCGGATTCAGCGCTGGCCGGCCGCGCCGACATCGATTGGCAGACCTTGCTGGAGCAACCGTTCATCACCCTGCAGCGGCCGTCGACGGTACGGGTGATGCTGGAAGAGCATTTGCACGCGCGCGGGATGAAGTTGCCGGTAGAGTTCGAGAGCCATCAATTGGCGACGGTCGGCCGCATGGTCGCCAGCGGGCTCGGGGTCAGTGCGGTGCCGGCGTTGTGTGCGGGGCAAATGCGCGAGCTGGGTGCGCATTGCCTTACCTTGAACGATTCGGTCGAGCGGGCAATCGGTGTGCTGACCGAGCCGGGCAATGAACTGTCGGCGGCGGCGCAGGCGTTGTTCGAGATTCTCAAGGCTGAAGATCTGCAGCGCCAGTTCGATCTCCCCCTCAGCCCGGAAGCGCGGGAATAGAGCGTCGAACACTGATTCAGTGTGGGAGCGAGCCTGCTCGCGAAAAACGATAACGCGGTCTAGACCTTGGCCACCCGCCACAGATACCAGGCGGCCACTGTCCGATACGGGCTCCACGCCCGGCCGATCTCGATCATCTGTTTGCGCGTCGGTTGCACGTCCAGTCCCTTCAAACGCCGGTAACCCTCACGCACACCGAAGTCATCAGCCGGCAGGATGTCCATGCGTTCCAGGCTGTAGATCAGCAGCATCTCCACGGTCCAGCGACCGACGCCGCGCAGGCTGGTCAGACGTTCGATCAGGGTTTCATCGTCCATGGCCCGCGCAGTCGGGTAATCCGGCACCACGCCATCCAGCGTTGCCTGGGCAATCCCTTGGATCGTCGCGATCTTGCTGGCTGAAAATCCGCAAGCGCGCATTCGCTCGACCTCAGTCGCCAGAATCTGTTCCGGACGCGGAAATGCCTGTCCGGGAAACAACCCCACCAGACGCCCGAGAATCGCATCGCCAGCCTTGGCGTGCAGTTGCTGATAGGCAATCGCGCGCACCAGCGACTCATACGGATCGCGCGCCGGGTGCGGCTGATGCAGGCAGGGGCCGACGGCGCGGATATGGCGCTGCCAGTCAGCGTCTATTACGGCCAGAAAGGCGCTGGCCGCGTCGTACACGTCAGTCATGCGGCCGTGAGTCGAGCGTAATCATCGAAATCCCTTCTCGCTGGATGAGTTGCATGTTTCAGAAAGCCAATTGTTGAGTCATTTGCAGCGCAGCGTTCTCCAACCGCAGCAGAAACGCCTTGCGCGGTTGCCCGCCACCATAACCGGTCAGCGAACCGTCTGCGCCGATCACTCGATGGCAGGGCACTACGATCGATAGCCGATTGTGCCCATTGGCCAGACCCACCGCACGACTGGCGCCGGGTTTGCCCAGTCCCGCGGCGATGGCGCCGTAGGTGCTGGTGTGGCCGTAGGGGATTTGCAGCAGCGCCGCCCACACCTCGCGGGCAAAAGCGCTGCCGGGCAGGTGCAACGGCACGCTGAACTGAGTGAGCCTGCCGGCAAAGTACTCCGCCAGTTGCACCTCGATCTGCTGTAAGTGCGCGTTGTGTCCCGGCGCGACGGCGTAGCCATAACGGTTCTGCAGTGCTTCGACTTCACGGGTCAGCGCCGGGCGATCAAGAAACTCCAACAGCACCAGACCACGGCGCTCGGCCATGGCGATCATTGGCCCTAGCGGCGTGGTCAGGCGGGTGAACAGCAGCGGCTCACTGTTGGCGGCGCGGCCCGGGGTAATGTGGAAGGATTTCTGAAAAGCGTCGCGAAAACCGCTGAGCGACTCGTAGCCGGAGTCGAACGCGGCGTGATCGATCGACGCGCCTTGCCTGATTCCGCCCAGGGCCATGCCGAGGCGACGGGTGCGCAGCCAGGCATGGAAAGTCATGCCGAAATGCTGTTTGAACCAGCGCCGCAGCTTCAATGGTTCGATGCCTTCAGCGAGCAATTGTGCATCGCTCCAGCGCCGTTCGGGATCGGCGTCTACCGCGTTGAGCAGGCGCTGGACCCAGTCCGGGGCGATCGCCGCGGCGTCCAGCGGTTTGCAGCGCAGGCAGGCGCGGTAACCGGCGCACAGGCATTCGTCGGCATGGGCGAAAAATTCGACGTTCTCCGGTTTCGGCTTGCGCGCCGTGCAACTGGGGCGGCAGAAGATCCCGGTGGTTTTCACCGCCGTGAAGAACACGCCTTCATAGGCAGTGTCGCGTTCGAGCATGGCGCGAACCATTTCGGCGTGGGGTGGCAGGACAGCGGCTGGTATGTTCATGGGCTGAGAGTAAATCCGCTTTGTCGATGGCTCCACCGAAAAATCGACAGTGAATTTTTTCGCTGGTGCAGCACAATGAGCGGGTCGCCGCTTTCAAGGAAGCTCACCCATGCATCCGTTTTCCATTCAGCGCATCGATCATGTCGTCCTGCGCGTAGCCGACCTGCAACGCAGCATCGATTTCTACGGCAAAGTGTTCGGTGCCGAAGTGGTCAGGCATAACCAGCCGCTGGGGCTGGTGCACTTGCGGGCCGGCACCTCGATGATCGATCTGGTCGACCTTGCAGGCGAACTCGGGCGCAAGGGCGGCGGCGCGGCTGAGGCGCAGAAACGCAATGTCGACCACTTTTGCCTGCGCATCGAGCCGTTCGATGAAGCGGCGCTTGTCGCTCACCTGCAGTCGTTCGGGCTGACCGTGGAGCAAGCCGCCAGACGTTTCGGCGCCGAGGGCTACGGCCTGTCGCTGTATTGTTTCGACCCGGACGGCAATCAGGTCGAACTCAAAGGCCCGTCCGAAGGCGCTCAGCCAGACGTTTCCTGAAGCAACAGTTCGGTCACTTGCGCCAGCGCCAGATGGCCGTTTTGCGGTTGCTCAGAGGCCAGGTTGAACAGCGCCAGTTGCCGATCGGCGCTGTTGCCGGTGTCAATGATCGCCCGCGCACGTTCAAACAACTGCGCCGCGCCCAACGCCTGCGCGGTCTCGGCAAAACGCTGCTCGGCAAGTTCAAGCCACTGCGCGATCGAACAGTCGCCGTCGATGCCCTCGACCAGAAAGCGCGCATGAGTGCCCAGGCGTTTGGCGCGCCAGCGATTTTCTTCCAGCATCGAGCGCGCGGTCTGGTCGTACAGCAGACCGGGGCGCCGCTGTGCACTGGCATGAGCCACCAATACGCGAAAAAACGCCGCGAGCGTCAGCGCATCATCAACCCGAGGGCAGGCGTCAGTCATGCGCAGCTCGAGCGTCGGAAAGCGCGCCGCCGGGCGCGCACCCCACCAACACTCGCTCGGCTCCGTGATCGCGCCGATGCGCGTGAGAAACGCCAGGTGATCGTCGTAATGGCGCTGATCGGCAAACAGCGGCGGGATACCCATGCGTGGCCACTCGTCGCACGCCGTCTGCCGGTAACTCATGAAGCCGCTGGCGGCGCCATCCCAGATTGGCGACGAACAGCTCAGCGCCAGCAGGAGGGGCGTCCACGGCAGCACTTCGTTCATCACCGCAATCCGATCCAGCGGCTCGATCACTTCGACGTGCACATGCAGGCCTGACAGCACGCTGCGCCGCGCGACATGGCCGTAGCGTTGGAACAGATATTGGAAATGTTCCTCGTCGGTCGGCACCTGCTCGCGCCAGTCGGCCAGCGGATGACTGCCGGCGCTGAGCAGGGCCAGGCCAAACGGTTCGAGGGCTGCCCCCAGGGCCTGACGGCTGCCGCGGAGAAAATCGCCGGCGTGCAGAAAATCGCTGAACACCGGCGAGGCCACCTCGATCTGCCCCTGAAACATCTCCGTGGCAAACCACACGCCCAGCGCCGCCCGGCATGCCTCGATCGCCTGTGGTGGCGGGCTGCCGACCATGCTCAAGGTCTGCCGATCAGTGAGGAAATACTCTTCCTCGATACCGAATCGCGGATGGCTCATGGCGGTGCTCGAGTGAGTGTTTCTCTTCAGAACCCGCCGCAGCAACGGTGGTTCAAGCCAGGCGACCAGTGCCGCGAATGCACCGTTGGTCTTGTCCATTGCACTTGGGCGGCGAGGGCGTTTCCAAACAAGTCCGATCAACGTTTTCTGGAGGCAGACATGAGCAACCCATCCAGCAACGACAAGGCCCTCAATGAGACCGGCAATCCCAACGACGACGGCTTCGCCATCGGCACGGCCGGGCGTGATGAAGATCCCAACGCCACCACCGACTGGGACGTCAGCCGTGACAGCGAAGATGTCATGACACCGGGCGATACTCGCGGTTTGCCCGGTTACCCTGGCGCCGAACACAGTAACCCGTCAAAACGCGTTCCCGACACCAGCGTCCCAGCCAACGGTGATCCATCCGTGCAGAACGACAGCGGCGCTGACTGAAGCGCTGGAGGATGGCAGGATAATGGCGTCGGTCGAACTTTTTCGATCCGGCGCCACTCTGAACGTGTCATAGGGTCGAGGTTCGGCAGAAAAAACGCTTCGGCAGTCAAAAAAGCTGCGTGGCGTGATAAATTCCCACCCCACGCCGTGCCCACCCAGAATGGCCCCTGCCGGGTCCCACCAAGAGCGATCTACATGCAAGCAAAGGCCCGTGAGGTTTATGTGCCACCGGTGCTGCAAGATCTGCGGGCCGGCACAGCCGAACTGCACATCGCACTGGAAAAACGCCTTCCTTTTTTCTCCGACTCCCTCGATACCCGCGCTTTCGAACGCCTGATGGCGGCCTATTACGGTTTCTATCAGCCGCTGGAACGGGCGTTGCTGGCCAGCGGGGCGGTGCCGGACGATTTCAATCTGACGCCTCGTCTGAAGGCCGAAACCTTGCACGCCGACCTGCGCGCGCTGGGCGCGAGCGCCAATGACTTGCCGCTGTGCGAGGACTTGCCGGTGATCGACTCCAGCGCTGCCAGCCTTGGCGTTCTGTACGTGCTCGAAGGCGCCACCCTTGGCGGGCAGATCCTGCGTCGGGAAATCGCCGCGCGGCTGAATCTGGATGCCGACAACGGCGCCGCGTTCCTGGATGTCTATGGCGCTGCCACCGGGCGGCGCTGGCGCGAGTTCATCGAATACCTGAGCAACCGGCCCATGGATGCCAGCGAACGCGCGGCCGTGGTCAGCGCAGCACAAACCACATTCAGCTGTTTCGAGCAGTGGCTCGAGCGCCAGGAGGTACTGGCATGAACCTGCAAGACCAACAAGCCTTTGAAGAACTGCTGGCCAACTGTGCCGACGAGCCGATCCGCTTTCCCGGCGCGATTCAGCCCCATGGTTTGCTGCTGACCCTGAGCGAGCCTGCGCTGCAGATCATTCAGGTCAGCGCCAACGTCGAAACCCTGCTGGCCCGCGCGCCGGAATCGTTGATCGGCCAGCCGCTGCACAGCCTGATCGGCGCCGAACACACCGCGCAAGTGCAGGAAGCCTTGCAGCAGGCGACGTTCTCCGAGGCGGCGCCGCTGCGTTTCGAGCTCAACGGCACCTCGTTCGAAGGTTTGCTGCATCGCCACCAGGGTGTGCTGATTCTTGAGCTTGAGATCCACGTCAAGAATTTCCAGCCGCGCAACGTTGCCGGGGTCAACACCCATCTGGGTCGCATGCTCCAGCGCCTTCAAGCGGCGACCACGCTGCAGGCCTTGTACGACATCAGCGTCAAGGAAATCCAGGCGATGACCGGTTACGACCGGGTGCTGATCTACCGCTTCGAGGAGGAGGGCCACGGCCAGGTCATCGCCGAAGCGTCCGACCCGTCGATGGAAGTGTTCAATGGTCTGTTCTTCCCGGCGTCGGACATCCCCGAGCAGGCGCGCGAGCTGTATCGCACCAACTGGCTGCGGATCATCCCCAACGCCGATTACCAGCCGGTGCCGCTGGTGCCGAAGTTGCGCCCCGACACGCAAACGCCGCTGGACCTGAGTTTCGCCACCCTGCGCAGCGTCTCGCCGATCCACTGCCAGTACATGAAGAACATGGGTGTGCTGTCGTCGATGAGCATTTCGCTGCTCAAGGGCGACAAGCTCTGGGGCCTGATCAGTTGCGGCAATCGCCAGCCGCTGCACGTGCCGCATGAATTGCGCATGGCTTGCCAGACCATCGGTCAGGTCTTGTCGTTGCAGATCAGTGCGATGGAAACCCTGGAACTGACTCGCCAGCGCGAGGAGAAGGTCGAAGCGCTGGCGCGGCTCAACCATGCGATGATCGATTCGCCGCAAAACGTGTTCGACGGCCTCGCCCAGCAGCCGGCGACGCTGATGGCGCTGGTCAATGCCGGCGGCATCGCGATCATCGAAGACAAACAACTGCACCGTTACGGCAACTGCCCGGCGCCGGAAGAAATTCGCGCCCTGCACAAATGGTTGCAGGAGCGCGGCGAGCCGGTGTTCGCCAGTCATCATCTGTCCAGCGTTTATCCGCCGGCGGCGCAGTATCAATCGGTCGCCAGCGGTGTGCTCGCCATGAGCCTGCCCAAACCGGTGGACAATGGCGTGCTGTGGTTCCGTCCGGAAGTGAAGGAAAACATCAACTGGAGCGGCGACCCGCGCAAACCGCTGGACCTGGAAAACTCCGACGCCGGCCTGCGCCTGCGTCCGCGCACCTCGTTCGAGATCTGGAAAGTCGAGATGGCCGGGATCTCCACCAAGTGGAGCCACGGTGATCGGTTTGCTGCCAATGATCTGCGTCGCTCGGCGCTGGAAAACGATCTGGCCCGCCAGGTACGGCGCGAGCAGGAGGCCGTGCGGGCGCGAGACGAACTGGTGGCGGTGGTCTCCCACGATCTGCGCAACCCGATGACTGTGATCTCCATGCTGTGCGGCATGATGCAGAAAGCCTTCAGCTCTGAGGGGGCGCACACCTCGCGGCGCATTTCCACGGCGATCGATACCATGCAACAGGCCACGGCACGCATGAACACGCTGCTCGAAGACCTGCTCGACACCTCGAAAATCGACGCCGGGCGCTATTCCATTACCCCGCAGGCGCTGGACGTCGGGCTTATCTTCGAAGAAGCGCAATCGCTGCTGTCGCCGCTGGCCCATGACAAGGACATCAGCATTTCCTTCCAGGCCGATCCTGACCTGCGCATCCACGCCGACCCTGAACGGCTGTTTCAGGTGCTGTCCAACCTGGTCGGCAACGCAATCAAATTCACCCCGCGCATGGGCACCGTTGGTGTGCACGCCAAGTCGGTGGGCGATGAGATTGTGTTCATCGTGCGTGACAGCGGCGAAGGCATTCCCAAGGAACATTTGCCGCATGTGTTTGATCGCTACTGGACAGTGAAGGAAGGCAATCCGACCGGTACCGGCCTTGGTTTGTACATCACCCAAGGCATCGTCGAAGCCCACGGCGGACAGATCGTCGCCGAGAGCGAGCCGGGGCAGGGTAGCGAGTTCCGCTTCACCGTGCCGCGCCTGGCCTGATCGCCCTGTAGGAGTGAGCCTGCTCGCGATGGCGTCCGTCCCGTCAGCGCTGTTCTGACTGATCCACCGTTATCGCGAGCAGGCTCACTCCTACAGGTCTTGCGGTGGGCTCTGCAATTTGGTTTCACACAAAACCCTGTGGGAGCGAGCCTGCTCGCGAAGACGTCAGCCCAGCCAACACTGGGCTGACTGACCCACCGCTCCTACAGAAGATTCGTATCCTCAGGGTCATTTTCTTCAATACCGCAAATCCCGTGCTCGCTACCGTAGTCACCTCGTTCCTCATTTGAAGCAGGTGTGCAATGAGTCTGATTCTTTCCATGGCGGCGTTTGCCCTGGCCGCTTCCATCACCCCCGGGCCGGTCAATATCGTCGCCTTGAGCTCTGGCGCGCAGTACGGCTTTCGTGCCAGCCAGCGACATGTTGCCGGGGCGACGCTGGGGTTTGTGCTGTTGCTGGTGCTGATGGGGCTGGGACTGCATGAAGTCCTGCAGTTGTGGCCGTTCATGACTCGCGTGGTGCAGTGGGCTGGGGTGGCGTTTCTGCTGTTCATGGCCTGGAAACTCGCCAGCGATGACGGCCAGTTGCACGCCAGCGAGTCCGGCCGCGCGCCGTCGATGCTCTATGGCGCCGTGATGCAATGGCTTAATCCCAAGGCCTGGCTGGCGTGCGTGGCCGGCATGGGCGCGTTTGTCGCCGACGGCGAGGCGCGGCTGGTCTGGCAATTTGCGGCGGTGTATCTGGTGATCTGCTATCTGTCGGTGGGGTGCTGGGTGTATGCCGGGACGTTCTTGCGTGGCTATCTGAGCAACGCGGCGGGGATGCGCTGGTTCAATCGGCTGATGGCGTTGTTGCTGGCGGTGAGCGCGGTTTATCTCCTGATCACCTGATTGACCTGTCGATCACAAGACCCTGTAGGAGTGAGCCTGCTCGCGATAGCGGTGGATCAGTCAATGCAGTGCTGGATGACACACCGCTATCGCGAGCAGGCTCACTCCTACAGGGGATTTGTGTGTTAGCAGAGATTGGGTTCAGCCGCGGTACTGGCCCGGCGTTGCCGCCAGATGCTGTTTGAACACTCGCTGAAAATGCGCCTGATCGGCAAATCCGGCCTGGAGCGCGACATCGGCAATCAACTGGCCGCGGCGCAAGCGTTCGCGGGCGAACTGGATGCGCTGATTGACCAAAAAGGCATGGGGTGTCATTCCGTAACGCTGCTTGAACGCGCGAATCAGGTACGACGGCGACAACTGCGCCGCCGCGCAAATCGCCTCGAGGCTGAGCACTTCGGTGCAATGTGCACGAATGAAATCAGCGGCGCGTTCCAGCTTGAAGTTCGGCTCACGTACAGGCTGATCAGCCGGATTCAGGCGCAGTTGCAAATCACTGAAAAACTCCACTGCCGCGCTGTGTTTCGCCAGCGCCTCCAACTGTTCGTCGACCAACACCTCATACAACCCCGTCAACCTGCCGAACAGCTCGGCATCAGCCAGATGCGTGTCCGAAAAACGCCGGAATTCCAGCTCCGCCGCAAACCCCAACTGGTGCTGCAAATCCGTCAGCCACGGCGTTTCGACATACAACATCACATACGACCACGGCTGATCGTCGATCGGATTACAGGCATGCACATCGCCGGGATTCATCAGCACCACGGTGCCGGCCGCCACCGCAAACTGCGCTTGCTCATGGACATAGGTGCTGCGCCCGGCAGTGATCGCGCCGATGGAAAAGTGCGCGTGGGAATGCCGTGCATAACAGACCTCGCGACCATCAGCGATGGCTCGCGCCTCAATGAAAGGCAGGGCGTCGTCGCGCCAGAAACGCGGGGCTTTGTCGGGGTTCTTCGCAGCGGCGTGTTTCATCGTGATCGTCCCGGCAGGTCAGCGCTTGAGTGTATTAGCTCTGGCCGGCGAATGCCCGTCGCGATTTGCGCGTTGTCCGTATCTTGCGACATCTGCAGCAATCCCCCTCGGCAGGTCGAAAGCAATGATGCAAGCTGCAATAGGCTGGATGGCGTAACACTGCGGTTCTTCGAAGCCTATCTGGATTGTGTTTATCAAAAGTGCGAAGGAGCTAAACCATGAAGACATTCACTGGCGGCTGCCTGTGCGGCGCTGTGCGTTTTCAGGTCACGGGCGAGCCTTATCGCGTCGGGCTGTGCCATTGCCTTGACTGTCGCAAGGTGCACGGCGCGTTGTTTCATGCCTCGGCGATTTTTCCTCAAGACGCGGTGACGATTACCGGCGAAACCCATGACTACCAGGGGCGGCACTTTTGCCCGCGCTGTGGCTCGTCGGTGTTCAATCGATCCGCCGATGAAATCGAAATTAACCTGGGCGCCCTCGACGCGCCGGATCAACTGCTACCCACCTATGAAAGCTGGACGGTACGGCGCGAGTCGTGGCTGCCGGATTTTCCACTGTCCAGGCACTACGGCGGTGATCGTGAAGGCAAGGGGCGCGGAGAGGGGTAGAGGACTTATCCCCATCTCGCGCACACCGACGATCCCTGTAGGAGTGAGCCTGCTCGCGATAGCGGTATGCCAGTCACTCTTGTATTGACTGATCCACCGCTATCGCGAGCAGGCTCACTCCTACAGGGGATCGCGTACGTTCGTGATATTACCCGCGGATAAACGCCAGCAAATCCGCATTGATGGTTTCAGCCTGCGTCGTCGGCATGCCATGCGGAAAACCCGGATACGACTTCAGCGTGCCATTGGGCAGCAGTTTCGCCGACAACGGTCCGGAGTTGGCATAAGGCACGATCTGGTCGTCCTCGCCATGCATCACCAGAACCGGCACCGTGACTTTTTTCAGATCCTCGGTGAAGTCGGTTTGCGAAAAGGCGACGATGCCGTCGTAGTGCGCCTTGGCGCCGCCGATCATGCCTTGCCGCCACCAGTTGGCGATGATCCCTTCCGACGGCTCGGCGCCGGGGCGGTTATAGCCATAAAAAGGCCCGCTCGGCACATCGCGGTAAAACTGCGCGCGATTCGCCGCCAACTGCGCCTGAAAGCCGTCGAACACCGATTTCGGCAAGCCACCCGGGTTGCTTTCGGTCTGCACCATCAACGGTGGTACGGCGCTGATCAACACCGCTTTGCTGACCTTGTCCTGACCATGCCGGGCGATGTAATGGATGACCTCGCCGCCCCCGGTGGAATGGCCGACGTGGACAACGTTGCTCGTACCCAGATGATTGACCACCGCCAGCACATCGTCGGCGTAGTGGTCCATGTCGTGGCCGTCCCAGACCTGACTTGAGCGCCCGTGTCCCCGCCGATCATGGGCAATCACCCGAAAGCCCTGCGCGAGAAAAAACAGCATCTGCGCGTCCCAGTCGTCCGAGCTGAGCGGCCAGCCATGGTGGAAGTGGATCACTGGGGCGTCGCGCGGGCCCCAGTCCTTGTAGAAGATGTCGACGCCGTCTCGAGTGGTGACAAAGCCCATATTCGTTACTCCTGACCTGTGATGGACAACCGCGAGGCTCGCGGACCGGTTGCGCAGAGATACGACGACTCAGTGCGAGCCGTTATCAACTGTAGGAGCAACCCCACGGTCTGCATGACCGCTGGTCACAACGTCTGGCTTCAAGCGTAATTTAGGCTTTGCTGAAAGGGATAAGCGCGGGCGTGCGTAGTTTCTGCCGCCACAGCGACGCCCCTGCGCAACACCGTAAGCCTGAGGAAATCATCCGATGCTGACCCTGAATATCAATGGCAAGGATCAGGAGCTCGATGTCCCCGCCGACATGCCGCTGCTCTGGGTTCTGCGCGATGTCGCGCACCTGACCGGCACCAAGTTCGGCTGTGGCATGGCCCAGTGCGGCGCGTGCACCGTGCACGTTGACGGCGCGCCATTACGCTCCTGTATCACCCCGGCGACTGCCGTCGCCCACGGGCAGAAAATCCTCACCATCGAAGGCTTGTCCACCGATGGTTCGCACCCGGTGCAGCAGGCCTGGGCAGAACTCGACGTGGTCCAGTGCGGTTACTGCCAGTCCGGGCAGATCATGTCCGCCGCCGCGTTGCTGGCGAAAATTCCCAACCCCACCGACAGCGATATCGATCAGGCGCTCTCCGGCAATATCTGCCGCTGCGGCACCTATCCGCGCATTCGCGCAGCGGTCAAACGCGCCGCCGAAATCGGCTGATTCATTCTGTGGGAGATAGACGATGAACAGTCCGCTATCGCGTCGGGGGTTTCTCAAGGGCAGTGCCGTGTTGGGTGGCGGCCTGATGGTGGCGTTTGTGGTGCCCGGGGCCAATCGCTTCGCCCGCGCAGCAGAAGATCAGAACAAGACATTCGCGCCCAATGCGTTCCTGCGTATCGCCGCGGACAACAGCGTCACCGTGCTGCTGGGCCATTCGGAAATGGGCCAGGGCATCTGGACCGGCCTGACCATGCTGATTGCCGAAGAGCTGGACGCTGATTGGTCGAAAATTCGCGTCGAGCACTCGCCAGCCTCGGCGGCGGATTACGGTTTGCCGGCGTTCGGCGGCATGCAGATCACCGGTGGCTCAACCTCGACCTGGATGGAATTCGACCGCTACCGACTGGCCGGGGCGACGGCGCGGCAGATGCTGGTGGAAGCGGCGGCGAAACGCTTCGACGTCGCGCCTTCGACGATTCGCACTGAGTCCGGCGTGGTGATCGCCGGGGACCAGCGCGCGACCTACGGCGAACTGGCCGATGTCGCCGGGCAACTGCCGGTGCCGGATCCGAAAACCATCACCTTCAAGGAGGCCAAGGACTGGAAAGTCATCGGTAAACCGACCAAGCGGCTCGACACCCCGGAGAAAATCACCGGCCGCGCCAAGTTCGGCATGGATGTGCAGTTCGAGGGCCTGATGACCGCGATGGTCGCCCGCGCGCCGGTGTTCGGCGCCACGGTCAAATCCTTCGAAGGCGCCGCAGCGCTGGCGATTCCCGGTGTGCACAAGGTGCTGCAGGTGCCCAGCGGGGTGGCGGTGGTGGCCGAGCATTTCTGGGCGGCGAAGCTGGGGCGCGATGCGCTGAAGGTCGATTGGGATTTGGGCCCGCTGGCCGACATGAGCAGCGAAAAACTGCTGGAAAGCTTCCGCAAACTGGCGGCGACCCCGGGCACTTCCGCCACTCAGGCCGGGGACGCCAAGGCCAATTTCGCCAAGGCAGCGAAGAAAATCGAGGTCGAGTACAGCGTGCCGTATCTGGCCCACGCGCCGATGGAACCGCTCAATTGCACGGTGAAGATCAGCGCCGGCAAATGCGAAATCTGGACCGGCACGCAGTTCCAGACCCTCGACCAGATGGTCGCCAGCAAGATCACCGGGCTCAAGCCTGAGCAGGTCGAGATTCACACGGAATTCCTCGGCGGTGGCTTCGGTCGCCGCGCCAATCCGACCTCGGACTTCGTCGCCGAAGCCGTGCAAGTCGCGAAAGCGGCAGGCCTGCCGGTGAAAACCGTGTGGGCGCGCGAGGATGACATTCGCGGCGGCTATTACCGCTCGATGTACTTGCACAAGGCTCAGGTCGGGCTGGGTGCCGATGGCCTGCCGCTGAGCTGGCAGCATGTGCTGGTCGGGCAATCGATCATGACCGGAACGATGCTCGAGGCGGCAATGGTCAAGAATGGCATCGATGCGACCTCGGTCGAGGGTGTGGCTGACAGTCCGTACATCAAGGATCTGCCTCATCATCAGGTCGACCTGCATTCGCCGCAGACCGGCATCAACGTGCTGTGGCTGCGTTCGGTGGGCCACACCCACACGGGGTTCGTCATGGAATCGCTGATCGATGAACTGGCGACGGCGGCAGGCAAGGATCCGGTGGAGTACCGGCGAACGCTGCTCAAAGCGCATCCGCGGCATCTCGGCGTGCTCAATCTGGCGGTGGAGAAGGCCAACTGGGGCGCGGCGCTACCCGCCGGGCATGCCCTCGGCGTGGCGGTGCACGAGTCGTTCGGCAGCTACGTGGCACAAGTGGCGGAGGTGTCGCAGGACAATCTGGCGATTCGCGTGCATCGGGTGGTGTGTGCGGTGGACTGCGGCATTGCGGTAAACCCGCAGAGCATCACTGCGCAGATGGAATCGTGCATCACCTTCGGCCTCGGCATGGCCCTGCACAGCAAGCTCACCGTGAAGGACGGCGGCGTCGTGCAGTCCAACTACCACGATTATCAGGTGTTGCGGCTCAACGAAATGCCGGTGGTCGAAGTGCACATCGTCCCCAGCAGCGAAAAACCCGGCGGCATCGGCGAGCCCGGCGTGCCACCGACCGCGCCGGCGGTGGCCAACGCGGTGTTTGCCCTGACCGGGCAACGTCTGCGCGAACTGCCACTGCAACTGTCGGGGGTGTGAGATGAAACGACATCTGGTATTGGGCACCGTCGTTTTGCTGGGCCTTGGTGGCTACGCCTCGGACCTGTTTGCCGAGGATCAGCAGGCATTGAAAGCGTTCGGCACGGTGCAGAAAGTCTTCCAGAGCCCGCGCTGCCAGAACTGTCACATTCCCGGCGATTCGCCGTTGCAGTTCGACGCCGGTATCCCTCACGCGATGAATGTGGTGCGCGGCATGGACGGCAAGGGCGCCGCCGGTTTGCCCTGTGCCACCTGCCATGCCGAAAACAATCCGCCGGCCAGTTACGGCCCCCATGCGCCGCCAGGCGCGCCGCACTGGAGCCTGCCACCGGCGGCGCACAAGATGGCCTGGATTGGCCTGCCGTCAGACAAGCTTTGCGCCATGATCAAGGACCGCGCGAGCAACGGCGATCGCGATTTCGCCGCCCTGTTAAAACACGTCAGCGAAGACAAACTGGTGCTCTGGGGCTGGAATCCCGGAGCAGGGCGCGCACCGGTGCCGGTGCCGCACGATATTTTCGTCGAGCAATTCAAGCTCTGGGCCGATGCCGGCGGACCGTGTCCGGTGGCGGGCGGCTGACGCTGAGCGGTGTCGCCCGGTACAGGGGTACGCAACCTGCGAGTTTAGTCCCGCAATCATCCGTTCGCACCTGTCATATCTGACAGGTGCGAACGCCCGGATTTTGCGGTTTCATGGCTTCCGCATCCCCCCAGTCCCGGAGCCTGCCCATGAACACCCTCGTGACGACAGACGAAACGCAATCGCAACCCGTCGAACCGCTGGCGCTGAGGCCACCGGTTTTTTCCAGCATCCGGACGCCCGTCGAGGGCTACGACGGGGGCTTCGGTGTAGGAGCGGTCGAAGGCGGCTTGCGTTTTGCGATCAATCCTTGGGGCGTCATGACGGCGGGGGATGAAGTCAGGGTTTACTGGGGCAATCCGACTGATGAGGTGTGGAGGCACACGCTGTTGACCGGCGAGGAGAACAAGCCGGTGCACGGCCGCATTCCCAGCGGTCATGTGGTACGGGGTGACGTTTATCCGTTGTTTTATTCGATCAAGCGGCTTCATCAGGACTGGGAAGATTCCACCCCGAAACTGAAGGTGCTGGTCAAGCTCGACCGTCCCGGGGGGTTTGATGATGACTACAACGAGGACGGTCATTCACACCTGCTGTACTCCATTCCGCAAACCATCATCGACCATGGTATCGGCCCGGTCGAAGCGGATGCGGGGGTGAATGTCACCATCCTGCCGTATCCTTTCATGCAGATGAATGACTCCATCCACCTTATCTATGGCTCCAAGCGCCTTATCGAGCGCGTCACGCGCGAGCACCTTGAAGACCCGATCAATCATCCACTGATCGTACACATTGACAAGGCGAGCATTGGAGAAGTCGGCGATGGCACGCGGATCAGCGTGCACTATCAGGTGGTCGACGAGGTTGGCAACTATCCTGACGAGCGCTCACCCTGGTCGGCTACCACCTATTTGCTGGTTGATCTCAAACAGAACCGGCTAGGCGCGCCCATCGTGCTGGAGGCTGACCCGGTGACGGGTGAAATCAAGCTGGAAACATTGGGAGAAAAGGACGTCACCGTGCTGGTCAACACTTCGGAAGACCATTTCAGGACTGGGGATATAGTCGTGATGACCTGGACGGGGACCCCGTCCGAAGGATCGCAGGTGGTCCACGGGCCGATCGAATTGCCCGTCGTTCGCGTCGGCCTGCAAGTTGTCTTTCTGATTCCCAACGCCAAGGTCAAGGCCATCGCCATGGGGTCGGCATTGGTGGCGTATACCTTGAAACGTGATGGCGTCCCTGACCGCCCCTCGAAAAACGCGAGTGCCAGTGTCAAGGGCGAGATCAGCAGTTTGCAGGCTCCACAAGTGGTTGAGGCTTCCGGCGGCCACCTGCCCGCGGACGCGCCACGCGCTTCGGTGTCGGTGCCGTATTACCAGGCGCGCCGCCCGGGCGATCTGATCACGGTGCACTGGGAGGGCAAACGTCTCGGCGGCGGCGATACGTATTACCCGATCCGCATCATCGTCGCTGACGAACCGGAAGGCACAGCTATCGTACGCGAGGTGCCGGCGAAGGAAATCCTGCTACTGGACGGTGGTACGGTGAAAGTCCGCTACACCGTTGCCAATGACGATGTGATGCTCAACAGCGTGCGTAACTCGCTGCCGCTGAACCTCACTGTTGGGGATGCCCTGCCCGATCTGCAAAAACCGGATGTGGCTCAGGCGGACGACGAGGACATCCTGCTGCCGGAAGACGCGCCCAATGGCGCTGACGTGACCGCACCATTTGTCGATACGATGAAGGACGACATCGTCGGTCTGCGGTGGGTCGGCTCCACCAGCGGACCCCACCCCAAATATGAAATTCCACTGAGCACGCACAGTGCCGGTTACCCCGTGCCGTTTCACGTGCACCTCGCGCACATCGAGGCCAATCGCAACGGCAAGGTGGACGTGAGCTACTACGTCATTTTTGCCTCGGGTCAGCCGACGCGCTACTCGCAGACCCGCACCCTGAGCATCGGCGAGCCGAAACCGCAATGGGACGCGCCCACCGTGCTGGAAGCCCTCGGCGGACAACTCGACCCCAATGCCCATCAAGGCGGGTTCACTGTAAGGGTCGACACCACCGCGATGCACGACGGCGATGGCATCGATCTGATCATTGAAGGGCGTGCAGGGGAGGGATCAGTTCGGCCGGAGCGGCGATATGTCACGGGAGCAACGCCCATCGACTTTCCGATTGCTGCCTTGATTACCGCCGCAAATCTCGAGAGAGAAGTGAGTATTTGTTATGACGTGGTACGCGGCAGCGGGCCGACGCCTTCCAAAATCTTGCCGTTACGCATCGGCTCATTGCAGAACTTGCCGATGCCGCAACTGGAAGCTATCGATGGCGACTCGTTCAATCCTGCATCCATTCGCGACACCACCCGTGTGATGTGCAACCAATGGCCGTTTCAGTTGTATGGCGCGCTTGTGTGGGTGAGTTACATCGAACAGCTTAGCGATGGGACAACGCGGCAGTACATACCATCTGCGGGCACGCCGAACAATCAGGTCGATGGACTGGCCATGGCGGCCGAAGTGCAGTGGTTGCGGGAGTGCCAGGAAGGTTCAACCCTGAGAGTCGAGCTGAGAGTCGGACTGTTCAAGGCTGCCACGCTAGCGGACGCTGTGAATTGTCCGGTGCGGGTATATGCGGTGAAAAATTTGTTTGATGATTTGACGACGTTTACTCGATCAGAACGAAATGGCTGGTGCGACACAGATCCAAAATACTATGTAAGTAAAATTACTGAAGGAGGTGGTGATTATTATTTGGAATATATTGAATCTCCCGTTATAACTATTTTAAAGAAATTCGTTGGGCTCGCGGTTGGTCAATGCTTTGAACTAAGCTTTGACTATTTTATAAATGGTCAATCCAATATAAGAATAACGAGGTCCGAGTATCCCGATCTGAAAACTGTAGTTTCTCCAACAGGTGGTTGGGAGAGTTTTAAGCTCGAATATGTAAATAGCACGGCGAGCCCAAGCATTAACATATATATAGGGGGTGGACACCCGAAACTTGATAATATCCGGATGAGACAGCTTTCATGACGATTTACATCTATTACCAAAGCTCCATTGCACCCAGCCAACAACCTGTTTCGGGCAGTTAGTGGCGTTGAGGGTGAGCCATCGCGCATTTAGCGCTACTCTAAAGGCGATTGATGCCAATGGAGCATGTGATGCTGGTGCCCGGAAAACCTGCCAATGAAGCTGCACGGATCGACGCGCTGCACGGCCTCAACCTCGACGCGGCGCCTGAAGAGCGTTTCGATCGCCTGACGCGTCTGGCCAAGCGCTTGTTCAATGTGCCGATTGCTCTGGTCACGCTGATCGACAAGGATCGCCAGTGGTTCAAGTCCTGTGTGGGGCTGGATGTCAGCGAGACGTCGCGCGATGTCTCGTTCTGCGGCCATGCGATTTTGCAGAACGAACTGATGCTGGTGCCCGATGCGCGGGAAGATCTGCGTTTTCATGACAATCCGCTGGTCACCGGCGCGCCGAATATTCGCTTTTACGCCGGTTATCCGCTGACCGTGCCGGACGGCAACAAGTTGGGCACCTTGTGCCTGATCGATACCAAACCCCGCAACCTCGACGACGAGGAGCGCGCCTTGTTGCGCGACCTCGCGGAGATGGCCGAGCAAGAGCTGACGGCGGTGCAAATGGCGAGCATGGATGAGTTGACGTTGCTGTCCAATCGCCGCGGTTTCAAGCAACTGGCCCAGCATGCGCTGGATGCCTGTGTGCGTCTGAACCGGCCGGCGACGCTGCTGTTTTTCGACCTTAATGACTTCAAGCAGATCAATGACCTGTATGGCCATGCCGAAGGCGACAGCGCGCTGAAAACCTTCGCCGATGTGTTGCGCATTGCCTTTCGTGAAAGCGATGTGGTCGGGCGCCTGGGTGGCGATGAGTTCGTCGCGTTGCTGACCGGCTCGAGTCACGTCGAAACCACGCGCATCATGGCGCGCCTCAAGGAAATCCTTGAAGAGCGCAACGCCACGCTGCACCGCGGTTATGCAATTCGCTTCAGCGTCGGCCAGATCGAATACGATCCCGCGCGACACGAAACCGTGGACCGGCTGCTGGCCGATGCGGATGGCGCGATGTATGCGCACAAGCAGGCGTTGAAAGGCTGTTAGCGCGGGCGCAATTCATCTGTCGGAGTGAGCCTGCTCGCGATAGCGGTGTGCCAGGCAGCGTGTGCAGTCACAGACAGAACGCTATCGCGAGCGGGCTCACTCCTACAGGATTTGCTGGTGTCGAGTTTCCGCAACGCCCGCCATGACTCAGCGTTTCGGTGGGCTCAGCTTCTGATAAAACCCCAGCCATTTCTCGTGGCAGGCTTCAGCATCCTTGAGATCAGGTGCAACGAGCGCCTCTTGCAAGGCTTTCGCTTCATAAGCTTCGAACAGGTGACGTACTGCCGTCCTGGCGATGGCGTCGACCTTGTTCGACGAAAACGTATCGGGCACTGCGGTGCGTGGTTGTTCCTCCAGCGGTGCGCCTTGGATATCGAGGCGGGTGAGAAATGCTTTGCAGGTGGCATTTGCGCGGGGCAGGGTGCCGTTCCGGTAGGCTTCGGCATCGATGGGCAGCGATTTCGCCGCTTCTTTTGCCAGCGATGGTTTGAGAAGGGTGATATCGATATCACGGCGCAACACCACTTCATCCCTGCAGGTGAAGATCTCGAATACCCTGGCTGGCCGGCCATGCAGCAGCGCCAGCACGCCGAACGCTGCGGTTTTGGCGACATCAGGCTTGTCCGTGGCCGCCGATACCGGCCGCACGGCAAGCAATTCCAGCTCGTGGTCCTCGATGTCGACTCGTTGCGCGAACGGTAAACGACAAAACGCCTCCTTCAGAAACGCGATATGCGCATCCTTCATTTGCTTCAAGCGCGCAGTCAGTGCCGCATGGAAGAAACTGGCTACGTTGTGCAGCCTGGGCAACGACGCAATCATGGGCGCCAATTGCAGCTGCTGATTGCTCGATTGCCATCCCTGCATGTCGCCTGTCAGCTTGCCGGCGATATGCAGATCGCTCAGGGAGTAATGCGTTACCGATGTTTCAGCGTTCAAAGCGGGGACGAACAGCACCTTCGCCGTCAGGTGTGGGTTATCAGCGAAGGCCTTGCGCAGATCCGTCAGGGCAATAGTGGCGGGCGTAGGCGCTGTCGACAGGAAGGCCCGGCGATAAAAACCCGATAGCAGACGATTGTGATTGCGAAAGACCACATCGGCCTGCTTCAGCGTTGCGCTGTCATAAACGGTCACTGCGCATTCCTCATCACGCTGGATCGCACCTCTTGCGACCGCCCAGTCGACAACGACCGAGGCACAGGAGTCCTCGCGCAGAAACGTGTAGAAGTCCGCCGGTGCCGGGCCTTTCGTCAGTTGGCTCAGTTGCTCGTAGGTCATCAAGCGTGCCACGCCCGGCAGGCGGCTTTCGATATACAGCACGACTTGCTTGAACCTTACCCATTCAAGACAACTCATGTAAGAAAGTGACCCCGGAATGTCACGTATCAGAAACTCCGGCGCTATACCGGACAGTAACAGGTGGGTCGCCAGTGTCTTGTTCTTGACCCCGACGAGTTGGGGCTGGCGATCGATGAACCGGCGCACTTCCTCATAACTGTCGCCCCAGAAATCATGGCCTTCCAGACGCTGGCCGACGATTCGGTTCAAGTCCTCGCCGGCGCTCGGCTCCAGGCTGAGAATCAATGCTGCGAGCAACAGACGGTCGCGGTTGGTGGCCAGAAGGCGTTTCTTGTGCGCCGCTGCCCCCAGGCTCTTTACTAATTGATTGCCCAGCGTCCGGGCGCGTGGGGTGATCAGGATGCAACCGATCAAGTAGTCGGCTTTTGCCTTGAGCGTATTGAGCGGCAGATCGGTGTCGATTCCCTCACTGAGGTAATCGATCAACGGCGGCGAGCCCTCGGGCAAATACGATTGCGTGGTGTCGATGATGCTTTGACGTTGTTGCGCCGTGAACCGCTCCGTTTGAGTCCAGGGCTGACCTAACAGGCACCAGTGGTTCATAAGCCCAGGACTCATGTGCAGATTGACTCTGTACCATTTCGCCAGGGCGAGGGCTTGCTCGACAGTTTTCGGCAAAGGGAGATCGTAGAAGCGCAGCATCTGCCCGAGCGTGACGTTGCCGTCCGAGCGCAAGACCCCGCCAGCTTTGCTTGCCTTGGCTTTGAGCTGGTCGCGATAGAGCTTCAGATCCGAGTGCTTTTCCACCTGTGCGGTCAGCGTTACCCAGCCGTGCGGGCTGGCCGTGCCGACGTGACCGGATTCGCTCAAGAGCAGTGGACTGTCGATGGGCAGGCCTTGCTGCCGCAGGATGGCCTGAAAATCAGGGTTGGTACTCAAGACCTGCAATCCACGCTGGCCGAGCGCAATCCACTCTGCCAGCGCAGAGTCCGGATGGGGCTCGCTGAATTCCTCGTAATCGATTCGGGCCGTGGGTGCCTTGTTCCAGCTCAGCGCTATCAGGCGCCGAACGATATGCCTGCCGTCTTCGAGATCGGCAAAGCTTTCGCGATAGCTGCGAATGGGGTCGCCGGTCTGCACATAATCACTGACATAGGGCAACGCGGGCCATGTGTGCCGGCGCAAATCCTGCGCCAGTGACCGGGCGTCGGCCGCATTCTCCGGAACTGGCATGCCATAGCGCGTCAACAGCTCGCCGATTTTGAGCGCCGCACCGGCGGAGGTAGAGGAAGCGGAGGAGGACTTGAGCGATACCAGCGCATCGGCAAGACCTCGTTGCTCGAACGGATCGCTGTCGGTTACCACCTCATCGATTTTCGTCGCGATGCGCTGGAAATCCTCCAATTGCCCGTTGCGTTCGCTGACGACCGCTGAGGTGGTATGGCCTTGCTCATCCATTGCGGGCAAGCCACGGGTCTTCAACTCGGCGACGATCACTTTTGCCTGCGCCTGGTTCTGCGGTTCCGGATAGCCGTAAAACGCCAGGACAACTTCACGAGGGAATCGGTAGAGCGGGTTGGCAGACTTGCCACCTATGTAAGGCAGGCCCAGGCCTGACGAATCGATGCGCTGTGAGATCGACAGCAGCAATGGCGCCATTTGCCACCAGCCGGAATCATCGTCCAGGGTGAATGTACGCACGCGGGTGGCGCCGTTCGATTGTGTGCTCGCCTGCAGTGTGTCGCCCTTCAGACGCAGCGTATCCAGATCGATGTGGAAACGGCTGGCCCAGTCGAGAAATTCCGGGCGTTCGAGGGCTGTCCAGTACAGCTCCATCCATTCGCGCAGCAGGCAGCCGCGGGGGACTTCGAGGGTGCGCGACGGGGTCTCGGGCGTGACCACCGGGACTTCAGTCAACTCGGCAATAAGGTTCTGGATCAGCGTCTGTACATGTACCGGTGTGTCGTTCATCTGCGCCTCCCAGGCGGTTGATAAGCATCAAGCGACGAGTATCGAAGGAGGGGCGCGGTGGCTGGCGGTACATATGTAGTGCGATGAGTTTTTCCGCGGGCATAAAAAAACCCGCCGGATGCGGCGGGTTTTTCCTGACTACATGAAGATCACTCTTCGATGTTGCCCATGGCGGTGGTGTTGAAACCGCCGTCGACGTACATGATTTCACCGCTGATGCCCGACGCCAGGTCGGAGCACAGGAAGGCGCCGGCGTTGCCGACTTCTTCGATGGTGACGTTGCGGCGCAGCGGAGTCTGCGCTTCGTTGGCGGCCAGCATCTTGCGGAAGTTCTTGATGCCGGAAGCGGCCAGGGTGCGGATCGGGCCAGCCGACACGCAATTGACGCGGGTGCCGTCCGGGCCCAGGGAACCGGCCAGGTAACGGACGCCGGCTTCCAGCGAAGCCTTGGCCATGCCCATCACGTTGTAGTTCGGCATGGTGCGCTCGGCGCCCAGGTACGACAGGGTCAGCAGGCTGCCGTTGCGGCCTTTCATCATTTCGCGACCGGCCTTGGCCAGCGCCACGAAGCTGTAGGCGCTGATGTCGTGAGCGATGCGGAAACCTTCACGGGTGGTGGCTTCGGTGAAGTCGCCGTCCAGTTGGTCGCCCGGTGCGAAGCCGACGGAATGCACGATGCAGTCCAGGCCGTCCCACTTCTTGCTCAGTTCTTCGAAGACCTTGGCGATTTCTTCATCGCTGGCCACGTCGCACGGGAAGCACAGCTCAGGGCTCGAACCCCAGCCTTGTGCGAATTCTTCGACGCGACCCTTGAGTTTGTCGTTCTGATAAGTGAAGGCAAGCTCAGCGCCCTCGCGATGCATGGCGGCAGCGATGCCGGATGCGATGGACAGCTTGCTGGCGACACCGACGATCAGTACGCGCTTACCGGCGAGAAAACCCATGTGTTGCTCCTCTTTCAGGTTATTGCGCAGTGGCTGGTGCCAGAAAAGCGGCTTCCAGCAACTGCTGTGTATACGGATGTCGGGGGGCGGCAAAGATACTTTGCGCGTCTCCCTGTTCGACCACTTGGCCATGCTTGACCACCATCAGCTGGTGGCTCAGCGCTTTGACGACAGCCAGATCATGGCTGATGAACAAATACGTCAGGTTGTACTTGGCTTGCAGTGAACGCAACAGCTCCACCACTTGCCGCTGCACCGTCCGGTCGAGCGCCGAAGTCGGCTCGTCCAGCAGGATCAGCGCCGGTTTCAGCACCAAAGCCCGGGCAATGGCGATTCGCTGCCGTTGCCCACCGGAGAATTCGTGGGGGTAGCGGTGCCGGGTTTCCGGATCCAGACCTACCTCCTTCAATGCCGCGATGATCGCCGCTTCCTGTTCGGCGGCGGTGCCCATCTTGTGTATCCGCAGGCCTTCGCCAACGATGTCATTGACGCACATGCGTGGGCTCAGGCTGCCAAACGGGTCCTGAAACACCACCTGCATTTCCCGGCGCAGCGGACGAACCTCGCTTTGCGTCAGGCAGTCTAGCTGCTTGCCTTCAAAGCGGATCGCGCCCTGGCTGCCGATCAGGCGCAAAATTGCCAGACCGAGGGTGGATTTGCCGGAACCGCTTTCGCCGACAATCCCCAGGGTCTGACCCTGAGGCAGGCTGAAATTGATGCCGTCCACTGCCTTGACGTAATCCACCGTGCGCTTGAGCAGGCCTTTCTTGATCGGGAACCAGACTTTCAGGTCCTCGACTTCGAGCAGCGGCGCACCGATTGCATTGGTTGCCGGGCCGCCGCTGGGCTCTGCGCCGAGCAGTTCCCGAGTGTACGGATGCTGCGGCGAACGGAACAGCTCTGCGCACGATGCCTGTTCGACGATGCAACCGCGCTGCATGACACATACGCGATGCGCAATTCTTCGCACCAGATTCAAATCGTGACTGATCAGGAGCAGCGACATGCCCAATCGAGCCTGAAGATCCTTGAGCAAATCGAGGATTTTCAGCTGAACGGTCACGTCCAGGGCGGTGGTCGGTTCGTCGGCAATCAGCAATTCTGGCTCATTGGCCAGGGCCATGGCGATCATCACGCGCTGGCGCTGGCCGCCGGACAATTCATGGGGCAGGGCCTTGAGGCGCTTGTGCGGCTCGGGAATGCCGACCATTTCCAGCAGCTCAAGGGTGCGTCTGGTCGCCACTTTGCCGCTCAGGCCCTTGTGAATGCCGAGGATCTCGTTGATCTGCTTCTCGATCGAGTGCAGCGGATTCAGCGAGGTCATCGGTTCCTGAAAAATCATCGCGATGCGGTTGCCACGAATGTGGCGGATGGTCTTTTCGCTCAGATCCAGCAGATTCTGCCCTGCATAGTTGATGCTGCCGGCCGGATGCCGCGCCATGGGGTAGGGCAGCAGGCGCAGGATCGAGTGTGCGGTCACCGATTTGCCCGAGCCCGATTCGCCGACCAGCGCCAGGGTTTCGCCACGCTTGATGTCGAAGCTCACGCCCTCGACCACACGATGCACCCGCTCGCCGAAACCGAATTCGACGGCGAGGTCGCGCACTTCGATCAGATTGTCCTGATTCATTTCACTTCCTCGGGTCGAAAGCATCGCGAGCGGACTCGCCGATGAACACCAGCAAACTCAACATCAATGCCAGCACGGCAAACGCGCTCATGCCCAGCCAGGGCGCCTGCAGGTTGGATTTGCCCTGGGCGACCAGTTCGCCCAGCGACGGGCTGCCCGCCGGCAAGCCGAAACCGAGGAAATCCAGCGCGGTGAGGGTGCCGATAGCGCCGGTGAGAATGAACGGCATGAAGGTCATGGTCGAGACCATGGCGTTGGGCAGGATGTGGCGGAACATGATCGCGCCGTTCTGCATGCCCAGCGCCCGCGCGGCGCGCACGTACTCCAGATTGCGCCCGCGCAGGAACTCGGCGCGCACCACGTCGACCAGGCTCATCCACGAGAACAGCAGCATGATCCCCAGCAGCCACCAGAAATTCGGCTGGACGAAACTGGCGAGGATGATCAGCAGGTACAGCACCGGCAGGCCCGACCAGATTTCCAGAAAACGCTGGCCGGCCAGATCCACCCAGCCGCCATAAAAACCCTGCAGTGCCCCGGCAATCACGCCGATGATCGAGCTCAGCACGGTCAACGTCAGCGCAAACAGCACGGAGATGCGGAACCCGTAGATCACCCGCGCCAACACGTCGCGGCCCTGATCGTCGGTGCCCAGCAGGTTGTCCGCCGAGGGCGGCGCCGGCGCCGGGACTTTCAGGTCGTAGTTGATGCTCTGGTAGCTGTAGGGGATCGGTGCCCACAGAATCCACGCGTCCCTGGCCTTGAGCAGCTCACGGATGTACGGGCTCTTGTAGTTGGCCTCCAGCGGGAATTCGCCACCGAAGGCGGTTTCCGGGTAGCGCTTGATCGCCGGGAAGTACCAGTTGTTGTCGTAATGCACGACCAGCGGTTTGTCGTTGGCAATCAGCTCGGCGCCCAGACTCAGGCCGAACAGGATCAGAAACAGCCACAGCGACCACCAGCCACGCTTGTTGGCCTTGAACAGTTCGAAGCGCCGACGGTTGAGAGGGGACAGGTTCATCTCAATGCTCCCGGCTTGCGAAGTCGATACGCGGATCGACAAAGGTGTAGGTCAGGTCGCCGATCAGTTTCACCACCAGCCCGAGCAGGGTGAAGATGAACAGCGTGCCGAACACCACCGGGTAATCACGGTTGATCGCCGCTTCGAAACTCATCAGGCCGAGGCCGTCGAGGGAGAAAATCACTTCCACCAGCAGGGAGCCGGTGAAGAAGATGCCGATGAACGCCGACGGGAAACCGGCAATCACCAACAGCATGGCGTTGCGGAACACGTGGCCGTAGAGCACGCGATGGCGAGTCAGGCCCTTGGCCTTGGCGGTGACCACGTACTGTTTGTTGATTTCATCGAGGAAGCTGTTTTTGGTCAGCAGGGTCATGGTCGCGAAGTTGCCGATCACCAGCGCGGTTACCGGCAATGCCAGGTGCCAGAAGTAATCGAGGATCTTGCCGCCCAGGCTCAGCTCATCGAAGTTGTTCGAGGTCAGCCCGCGCAGGGGGAACCAGTCGAGATAACTGCCGCCGGCAAACACCACGATCAGCAGGATCGCAAACAGAAACGCCGGGATCGCATAGCCGACGATGATCGCCGAACTGGTCCAGACGTCGAAGTGGCTGCCGTGCCGCGTCGCCTTGGCGATGCCCAGCGGAATCGACACCAGGTACATGATCAGCGTGCTCCACAGCCCCAGCGAGATCGACACCGGCATCTTTTCCTTGATCAGGTCGATGACCTTGGCGTCGCGGAAGAAACTGTCGCCGAAATCCAGCTGCGCGTAGTTCTTGACCATGATCCACAAGCGTTCCGGGGCCGACTTGTCGAACCCGTACATGTGCTCGATTTCCTTGATCAGCGCCGGGTCCAGCCCTTGCGCGCCACGATAGGACGAGCCAGCCACGGCCACCTCGGCACCGCCGCCGGCAATCCGGCTGGTAGCGCCTTCGAAGCCTTCGAGCTTGGCGATCATCTGCTCGACCGGCCCGCCGGGCGCGGCCTGGATGATCACGAAGTTGATCAGCAGGATGCCAAACAGGGTCGGAATGATCAGCAGCAGTCGCCGAAAGATATACGCCAGCATCTGATTACTCCGTGCCCGCAGGGTCGGCTTGCAGTTGGGTTTCGACTTCTACGGCCGGTTTGGCGTCAGGCTTGACCCACCAGGTGTTGATGCCGATGTCGTACTTGGGCGAGGTTTTCGGGTGGCCGATGTGGTTCCAGTAGGCCACGCGCCAGCTCTTGATGTGCCAGTTCGGCACCACGTAGTAGCCCCATTGCAGTACGCGATCCAGCGCGCGGGCGTGGGCCACCAGGCTTTTGCGCGAGTCGGCGTTGATCAGGCTTTCCACCAGTTGGTCAACGGTCGCATCCTTCAGGCCCATGCTGTTGCGGCTGCTCGGTTTGTCGGCGGCGGCGCTCATCCAGTACTCGCGCTGTTCGTTGCCCGGCGAGTTGGACTGCGGAAAGCTGCCGACCATCATGTCGAAGTCCCGCGAACGCACGCGATTGATGTACTGCGAGACGTCGACGCGGCGGATCACCAGATCGATGCCGAGGTCGCTGAGGTTGCGCTTGAACGGCAGCAGCACGCGTTCGAACTCGGTCTGGGCGAGGAGGAATTCGATCACCACCGGTTTGCCGGCGGCATCGACCATTTTGTCGTCGACAATCTTCCAGCCGGCCTCTTGCAGCAGTTGATACGCCTCGCGCTGCTGGGTGCGGATCATGCCGCTGGCGTCGGTCTGCGGATTTTCAAAGGCTTCGCTGAACACCTGGGCCGGCAGTTTGCTGCGGAACGGTTCGAGGACGGCCCGCTGATCGGCATCGGGCAGACCGGTGGCGGCCATTTCCGAGTTTTCGAAATAACTGCGGGTGCGCACGTAGGCGCCGTTGAACAGTTGCTTGTTGGTCCATTCGAAGTCGAACAGCAGCCCGAGCGCCTGACGCACGCGCACATCCTGGAACAGTGGGCGGCGCAGGTTGAAGACGAAGCCCTGCATGCCGGTCGGGTTGCTGTTGGGGATCAATTCCTTGATCAAACGGCCCTCGGTGACCGCCGGAACGTTATAGGCGCTGGCCCAGTTCTTCGCGGTCATCTCCAGCCAGTAATCGAATTGCCCGGCCTTCAGCGCTTCGAGGGCGACGGTGTTGTCGCGGTAGTAATCGGTGGTCATCGTGTCGAAGTTGTAGAAGCCACGGTTGACCGGCAAGTCCTTGCCCCAGTAATCCTTGACCCGCTCGTAACGTACCGAGCGTCCGGCCTTCACTTGGGTGACCTTGTACGGGCCGCTGCCCAGCGGGATTTCCAGATTGCCCTTGTTGAAGTCGCGACTGGCCCACCAGTGTTTCGGCAGGACCGGCAATTGGCCGAGGATCAGCGGCAGTTCGCGGTTGTTGCTGTGTTTGAACTTGAACAGCACTTTCAACGGGTCTTCGACGATGGCTTCGGCGACGTCGTTGTAATAGCCGCGAAACATCGGCGAGCCTTCCTTGGTCAGCGTCTCGAAGCTGAACACCACGTCTTCGGCGCGCACCGGGTGGCCGTCGTGGAAACGCGCTTCCGGGCGCAGATAGAAACGCACCCAGCTGTTGTCGTCGGCTTTCTCGATCTTGCTGGCGATCAGGCCGTATTCGGTGAACGGCTCGTCGAGGCTGTGTTTGGTCAGGGTGTCGTAGATCTGCCCGATGTCATCGGCGGGCACGCCTTTGTTGATGAACGGGTTGAGGCTGTCGAAGCCGCCGAAACCGGCCTGACGAAACACGCCGCCCTTGGGCGCATCGGGATTCACGTAGTCGAAGTGCTTGAAGTCGGCCGGGTATTTCGGCGGCTCGTTGTACAGGGTCACGGCGTGTTGCGGGGCAGCACAGGCCAGCCCGGCGAACAGCAAGCCGCTGGCCTGCACGAGCAGGGTGCGAACAGGGTTCATCGATCTTTCTCCGAAGACTTCAGCCACCACGCGCTCAGGCCCAGGGTGTAGGGCGGCGTGGTGACAAAGGCCAACCGGTTGCGGTAGGCCAGACGGTGATAATTGAGGTACCAGTTGGGAATGCTGTAGTGCTGCCAGAGCAGCACGCGGTCGAGCGCCTTGCCGGCGGCGACCTGCTCGTCGCGGGTGCGCGCGGCGAGCAATTGTTCAAGCAGATGATCGACCACCGGATTGGCGATGCCCGCGTAATTCTTGCTGCCCTTGACGTTCACCTGGCTGGAGTGGAAGTACTGCCACTGCTCGAGGCCCGGGCTCAAGGTCTGGCCCAGTGTCATCGAGATCATGTCGAAATCGAATTGATCGAGGCGCTGTTTGTACTGCGCGCGATCGACGGTGCGCAGGCGCGCGTCGATGCCGATACTGTTGAGGTTCTCGATATACGGCTGGTAGAGACGCTCCAGGCTCGGATTGACCAGCAGCAGTTCGAAGCGCAGCGGTTGGCCTTGGGCGTTCTGCAAGCGCTGACCGTTGAGCTTCCAGCCGGCGTCCGCGAGCAATGCCAACGCCTTGCGCATGGTTTCCCGGGGAATGCCGCGACCGTCGGTTTGCGGCAGGGTGAATGGCTCGGTGAACAGCCTTGTCGGAAGCTGATCCTTGTACGGCTTGAGCATCAGCCATTCGTGCCCGACCGGCAGGCCCGAGGCGGTGAATTCGCTGTTGGGGTAGTAACTGGTGGCGCGCTTGTAGGCGTCGCTGAACAGCGCGCGGTTGGTCCACTCGAAGTCGAACATCAGGCCCAGCGCTTCGCGAGTCTTTACGTCGGCGAACGTCGCGCGGCGGGTGTTGATGAACAGGCCCTGAGTCTGAGTCGGGATCTGATGCGGGATCTGCGCCTTGATCACCTCGCCACGCCGTACGGCAGGGAAGTTGTAACCGTTGAGCCAGTTCTTCGCCTGATGCTCGATGTAGACGTCGAACTCACCGGCCTTGAACGCTTCGAAAGCCACATCGCTGTCGCGGTAGAACTCGACTTCCATGCGATCGAAATTGTACTTGCCGCGGTTGACCGGCAGGTCCTTGCCCCAGTAATCCTTGACCCGTTCGAAGATCAACTGCCGCCCCGGCGTGACCGAAGTGATGCGGTACGGCCCGCTGCCCAGCGGTGGTTCGAAGGTGGTGGCCTTGAAATCGCGATCTTTCCAGTAATGCTGCGGCAGCACCGGCAATTCGCCCAGGCGCAGGATCAGCAGCGGATTGCCCGAGCGTTTGAACACAAAGCGAATGCGCTGCTTGTTGAGAATGTCGACCCGCAGCACTTCCTGCAGCGCCGTGCGATACAGCGGATGGCCTTCCTTGAGCAGCAGGCGATAGGAGAATGCTACGTCGTAGGCGGTAATCGGCGCGCCGTCATGGAAGCGCGCCTCGGGGCGCAGATTGAAGACGACCCAGCTGCGATCTTCGCTGTACTCCACCGATTGTGCGATCAAACCGTAGCTCGACGCCGGCTCGTCGCCGGACGGCGAATACTGCCCGGTGCCGACCATGAGCGGCTCGTTCAGCTCGTTGATGCCGTACTGGAGAAAATTCGCTGTGGTGACCGGGCTGGTGCCCTTGAAGGTGTAAGGATTGACCGTATCGAAGGTGCCAAACGCCATCACCCGCAACGTGCCGCCCTTGGGCGCTTGCGGGTTGACCCAGTCGAAGTGGGTAAATCTGGCCGGGTACTTGAGCGTGCCGAACTGCGCATAACCATGACTTTCGGTAATCGTCGCGCTTGCGGTAGAGCTCAAGGCCAGGCTGATCAGGAGCAGGGAGAGGGCACGCTTCAAGTCAGATCCGATCCAGCGGCTTGGGCTTTGTGGGCCGTACAGTAACAGCTTGTCTGGACAGGAAAAAGATGCGGGTTAAAGAGCCCCTCACCCTAACCCTCTCCCGGAGGGAGAGGGGACTGATCGTGGTGTCAGGGCGAATTGCACCGACGTGCGAAACCGAGTCGAACTCAGATTTTGAAAAGCCTGGAGATCGGCTCCCTTTCCCCCTCGCCCCCTTGGGGGAGAGGGCTGGGGTGAGGGGGATGGATCTTCAGGGCGCCACAAAACTTCATCCAAAAAAAAGCCCCCGAAATCTCAGGGGCTCTTCTGTCAGTGCGGCTGATAAACCGTGAGCATCTGCCCAGGCTTGAGTGCCTTGCCCGCACCCGGGTTCCAGCGCTTGAGATGTTGCATCTCGACGTTGAAACGCTTGGCCACCACATACAGGGTGTCGCCGCGCTTGACCTTGTACTGGGTCTGCTGCTTGCTCTCGTCCTTGCCTTTGGTCTTGGTATTCGCCGCGACCACGGTGTTTACCCGACCGGACTTGCGCGCCGGTGCACGTTTGGTGTTGTCCTGCATGACCAGGGTCTGGCCGACCTTGAGGTTCTTGCCGGTCAGCTTGTTCCAGCGCTGCAGATCCTTCACCTCGACCTTGTTGGCTTTGGCGATGGAGCCGAGGTTGTCGCCACGCTTGACCCGATAAGCGCGCTTGAGTTGCGCCACTTCAGACGGATCGGCGCCTTCGAATACCGGCTTCAGCGAGCGCGGGCTGATCAGCTCGTCCGGGCGCATGGTCTGCAGACTCGCGGTCAGCAGTTGCGCCTTGGACGTCGGCACCAGCAAATGCTGCGGGCCATCGATGGTGGTGCGCTGTTTGAAGGCCGGGTTGAGCTGGAACAGCTCGTCTTCGTCGATGTTCGCCACCGCAGCGACCTTGGACAGGTCCATGCGCTGGTTGATTTCGACGACCTGGAAGTACGGTTCGTTGGCGATCGGGTTGAGGTTGACGCCGTAGGCTTCCGGCGCCAGTACCACCTGCGACAGTGCCAGCAGTTTCGGCACGTAGGCCTGGGTTTCCGCTGGCAGCGGCAGGTTCCAGTAATCGGTGGGCAGGCCGAGCTTTTCGTTGCGCTCGATCGCCCGGCTGACCGTGCCTTCACCGGCGTTATAGGCCGCCAGAGCGAGCAGCCAGTCACCGTTGAACATGTCGTGCAGACGGGTCAGGTAGTCCATCGCCGCTGTGGTTGAAGCGGTGATGTCGCGACGGCCATCGTAGAAACGCGTCTGGCGCAGGTTGAAGTAACGCCCGGTGGACGGAATGAATTGCCACAGGCCCACGGCATCGGCACGGGAATAGGCCATCGGGTTGTAGGCGCTCTCGATCACTGGCAGCAAGGCCAGTTCCAGCGGCATGTTGCGTTCTTCGAGGCGTTCGACGATGTAATGAATATAGAGGCTGCCGCGTTCGCCGGCATTCTCGAGGAAAGAGGGGTTACTGGCGAACCACAGGCGTTGTTGCTCGATGCGCGGATTGACGCCAATGCCTTCCTGCAACTGGAAGCCCTGGCGCATGCGTTCCCAGATGTCCTGGGGCGCCACGGGAGTGGGCTTCTCGGTCAGCCAGATCGGCTTCTGCTTGGCTCGCGCAGCAATGTTCGGCGTGTGCGTCGCTTCAGTCTGCGGAGCGTGGCTGGAACAACCCGCCAGCGTGGCGGACACAGCCACCGCGATGGCTTGCGCCAGGCGGGTCAAAGCATCTGAATTGACGGACTTACGTATGGATGACGACATTGGCTGGAAGTAAGTTCCGGGCAAAAATGTCGGGCGATTCTAGAAAGCGCACCCCCTGCGGTCAACCATTGAGAATTTCCCTGCCCGACAGCCACTTGCTCAGAACGTGTCTTTCCAGGCTCGCAACACTGCAAACACCTCGCTCGGCGCCCGGTTTTGAGCGCCTTCCCGTTCGTCCACTTTTTGTGTAACCAATGTTTCAGAAGTGCGTAAAAACGGATTGGTGAGCTTTTCCAGGGCCAGCGTCGACGGCAGCGTCATCACGCCGTTCTGCCGTTGCTGAGTAACCTTTTCCAGACGAGCGGCAGTGTGCGGATTGCCTGGCTCGACGGCGGCGGCAAATTTGAGATTACTCAAAGTGTATTCATGGGTGCAGTAGACCAGCGTATCTTCCGGCAGGGCCGCGAGACGGCTGAGCGAGTGATACATCTGCTCGGGTGTGCCTTCGAACAGCCGGCCGCAACCGGCGGCGAACAGGGTGTCGCCGCAGAACAGCAGACCATGGTGGTAATAGGCGATGTGCCCCAGGGTGTGGCCGGGCACCGCATAGACATCGAAGTCCCAGCCGAGCACGCTGACGCTGTCGTTGTCTTTCAGCGCTACGTCGCGCGCCGGGATGCGTTCGCTGGCCGGGCCGTAGACTTTGGCACCGGTCGCCGCTTTCAGGCGCTCGACACCGCCGACATGATCATGGTGATGGTGGGTAATCAGGATGTCGCTGAGCACCCAGCCCGGATGCGCGTCGAGCCACGCCTGCACCGGGGCGGCGTCGCCCGGATCGACCACCGCACAGCGCTGGGTCTGATGATCCTGTAACAACCAGATGTAGTTGTCGGTGAAGGCGGGCAGGGCACTGATCTGTATCATCGTCGGAATTCGCCAAGCGGAAAACATTGGCGCATCTTAGTAGTTCCTGGCGCGTTGGAGAATGACATGACCGATAAAGCGTTCGCTCAGGCCGATCCCGACTGGCTGGCATTGATCAGCGCCGCCCGCGAATGGCTGTCGGGGCCGCTCGGGCAATTTCTGCTGGATGAAGAACGGCGCATGCTCGATGACGAGCTCGGCCGGTTCTTCGGCGGTTATCTGGTGCATTACGGCCCGTCCGCCGAAACCCCGCCCGCTGCGCCGCAAGTGCAGCGCAACGTGCGGCTCGGGGCGCCGTTGCCCGGGGTCGAGATCGTCTGCGAAGAGCAGGCCTGGCCGTTGAGCGAGCATGCTGCCGACGTGGTGGTGATGCAGCACGGTCTGGATTTCTGCCTGTCGCCCCACGGCTTGCTGCGTGAAGCGGCCAGCAGCGTGCGTCCGGGCGGGCATCTGCTGATCATCGGCATCAACCCCTGGAGCACGTGGGGTCTGCGGCATTTCTTCGCCAACGATGCCCTGCGCAAGGCGCGCTGCATATCGCCGTCGCGGGTCGCCGACTGGCTCAATCTGCTGGGCTTCGCGCTGGAGAAACGCCGCTTCGGATGCTATCGTCCGCCGCTCGCGTCGCCCAAGTGGCAGAACCGTCTGGCCGGTTGGGAACGCAAGGCCGGTGACTGGCAATTGTCCGGCGGTGGCTTCTATCTGCTGGTGGCGCGCAAGATCGTGGTGGGGCTCAGGCCGTTGCGCCAGGAGCGCCGCGAGCCGATGGGCAAGCTGATTCCGCTGCCGATGGCCAAGGTCAACCGCCGCCGCATCGAACCGTAAACCCTCTTTTATTTGTGGCCGGGCTTGGCCCGGCCGCGGTCATTGTCGATCCGTGATTGGCAGGACAGGCATTTTTCTGGAAAGACTGGCATGAGCGAAAGCGTGGAAAGCGTCGACACCGTAGAACTGTTCACCGACGGCGCCTGCAAGGGCAACCCCGGCCCCGGTGGCTGGGGCGCTCTGCTGGTGTGCAAGGGCGTTGAAAAGGAACTGTGGGGCGGCGAGGCCAACACCACCAACAACCGCATGGAACTGCTCGGCGCGATCCGCGGCCTCGAAGCACTCAAGCGTCCCTGCGAAGTGCTGCTGGTGACTGACTCGCAATACGTGATGAAAGGCATCAACGAGTGGATGGCCAACTGGAAGAAGCGCGGCTGGAAAACTGCCGCGAAAGAACCGGTGAAGAACGCCGATCTGTGGAAAGAACTGGACGAGCAGGTCAACCGCCACAAAGTCACCTGGAAATGGGTGCGTGGACACATCGGCCATCACGGTAACGAGCGGGCGGACCAGCTGGCCAATCGTGGCGTGGATGAGGTTCGTGGGTACAAACAGTCCTGAGTTTTCCTGATAGTCCGTGGTGCCTCATTCGCGAGCAGGCTCGCTCCCACGGGGGAATGTATTCCAGACCTTGAATTGGAATACATTCCAATGTGGGAGCGAGCCTGCTCGCGAAGGGCTCGCCACGGTCTGACTGAAACACCCCACCGAGCGTGTTAACATCCGCGCCTTTGCACGATTGACCCGTTGAGAGCTGAGCACTGATGGCCACCAGATCCGTTGTACTCGATACCGAAACCACCGGCATGCCGGTGACCGATGGTCACCGGATCATTGAAATCGGTTGCGTCGAACTGATCGGTCGGCGCCTGACGGGCCGGCACTTTCACGTTTATCTGCAGCCGGATCGCGAGAGCGACGAGGGGGCGATCGGTGTGCACGGCATCACCAATGAATTCCTCGTCGGCAAGCCGCGCTTTGCCGAGGTCGCCGACGAGTTCTTCGAATTCATCAAAGGCGCGCAGCTGATCATCCACAACGCGGCGTTCGACGTTGGCTTCATCAACAACGAATTCGCCTTGATGGGCCAGCACGATCGCGCTGACATCACCCAGCACTGCACGATCCTCGACACCCTGATGATGGCCCGGGAACGTCACCCGGGGCAGCGCAACAGCCTCGATGCGTTGTGCAAACGTTACGGCGTCGACAACTCCGGCCGTGAGCTGCACGGCGCCTTGCTCGACTCGGAGATTCTCGCCGACGTCTACCTGACCATGACCGGCGGCCAGACCAGCCTGTCGCTGGCCGGCAACGCCTCCGACGGTAATGGCACGGGCGAGGGCGCGGATAATTCGGCCACGGAAATCCGTCGCCTGCCGGTCAATCGCCAGCCAGCACGCATCATCCGCGCGACCGAAGACGAACTGGCGGCGCATCTGGTGCGGTTGGAAATCATCGCCAAATCGGCGGGAGCGCCGGCGTTGTGGACGCAGATTGCCGAGGCTGATGCGCAGGCCTGAATGATCGAAAAATCAAAAGAACTGAAGATCAAAAGATCGCAGCCTTCGGCAGCTCCTACGGGGATTGCATTCCAGAGTTGAGAGACGAGGAAGGCTGCGATTTTTTGCGTTTGGCGACATGAAGCCAAGTTGCCACCCTCGCCACATTCGCTGCAACCCTCTACCCTGAGTGCATTGGCGGGTGCAGATCTGCCGCCTCAGGACACTGAGCCTCATGTACAAACAGTTGAAATTTGCGCTGGCAATCATCCATCGCGACATCAAGGTCGACAGCGTCGGCTGCGTCAAGGAATGAGGACCTTTCCCAGTATGCAACCGGTCATGAATCCGAAATACCCAGGGTTGTCGGTGCGCGTCGCCGACGAAGGTTTTGCGCCGTATATCTGGGGCAGCGACTTCAGTTTCGAGGTCGCTGCCTATGGCGCCGCCGTGATCGGCAAACCGGTCGCACAATGGCCGGTGACGCCGATCGTGCCGTACCGCAAGTGCTACGGCATCGATCCGGAGGAGTTCAGCGCCTTTCACAACGCGCCCGACAGCGCGATTTTCATGGCGTACCTGGACGACGAGCCGGTCGGCCATCTGGTGATCAGCACCAACTGGAACGGCTTCGCCCACATCGATGAACTGGCGGTGCACGCCCCGGCCCGGCGCCACGGGGTGGCCAAGGCGCTGCTCGATGTGGCGCAGTTCTGGAGTCGCAAGAAAAAGCTGCCGGGCATCATGCTCGAAACCCAGAACAACAACCTCGGCGCCTGTCGGCTGTATGAGCGCTGCGGTTACGTGATTGGCGGCATCGATCAACTGCGCTATCGCGGCATCGATCCACACACCGCCGAAGTCGCGTTGTTCTGGTATCGCCTGTTCGACAACCCGTTGGAAAAACCCCTCAGCTCGACAGCATCGCCTCGGCTTGTTCCGTGATGATCGCCAGCAGCGACTGAATCGCCGCTGACGGCGCGGCGTGCTTGAAGGTCAGGGCGTAGAGGCTGATCGGCACCGCCGGTGACAGCGGACAAACGTCCAGCCCACCGGCGCGAGCGCCCAAAGCGGTGAACGGATCGACGATGGCCAGGCCTTCGCCGGCCTCGACCATGCTGCGCATCATCTGATGGGTCTGCACGCGGGTCTGAATGCTCGGTGCCGGGCGCAACGCCTGCAGCTTGTTTTCCAGTGCCGGACTCAGCGGATCCTGACCTTCGAGACCGACCATGGCCTGACCGGCCAGGTCTGCCAGAGAAATATATTTCTGTTTCGGTTGCAGCCAGCCGTGCGGCGCAAGCAATTGCAGCTTGCCCTGGGCCAGCGGCTGACAGTGGATGTCGGGGTGTTCGGGATCGTGCAGGCTCAGGCCCAGATCGCTTTCGCGCAGTAACAGGCTGCGGACGATGTTGCGTGTCGGCGCGCTGAGCAGGCTGCAAGGTGCGTCGGGCAAGCGTCGGCGCAGGGTCGCAAGACTTTGTGGCAGTAATTGTTGGGCCAGCGGCGGGGTGCCAATGATGCGCAAGGGCGGGGCGAGGTATTGCTTGAGGCTGCTGGCCAGACGCTGCACCGGCTCCAGCGCTTCATAGACGTGGGCGATTTCCACCTGCAGAGCGCGCGCTTCGGGCGTCGATTGCAGGCGCCCGCGAACGCTGGCAAACAGCATGAACCCCAGCTGACTCTCGGCTTCGCGCAAACGCTCTTCGACCTCGGTCACGGGCAATTGCAGCCATTCGGCGGCGGTGACCAGGTGACCGGTCTGCAAGAGCGCCTGAATCACTTCGATGTGGCGTAAACGCATGCGTGAAGTCCATGTTCAGCAGGTGGGGTCAGACGCTGAATCCTACCCCAAGTCTGCACGCATGACTTCTGCTCATAACGCAGGGTTATTGAGCGACGGTTGGCTCAGGTTCGCGGATCAGGGTAATGCCTGATTGAACCAAGAGAAACTCGCTGTCACTGACCTTGTTGACGCGATCGCCAATGGCCAGTCTGTAAATGGGCTCCGAGCCAGTGGATCCGCCTGCAGACGGGTTCGATTCCTGGAATTCATGCACGGAATAAACACGGCCTTCCGCGTCTCTTGCATGAAACTGACCGACGAGTACTGCTGCCATCTGCTTAGAACCTCTGGAGATAAAACGCTTGATTTGCGGCTTTGTAGACCGTCACCAAGCTCGGTAAGTTTTCTTACAGGAAAAAAATATTCTTAGCGCAGGAAAAACCAATGATCACTGGTGAAAGCGTCACTGGATCATCTATAACTAGCGACTCTTCCCACAGACCATCGAGAGTCTTCCATGAGCAATGTCTACAACGTCGCTGTAGTGGTCGGTAGCCTGCGCAAAGCATCGATCAATCGCAAAGTCGCACTGGCCCTCGCCGAACTGGCACCGGCCAATCTCAAGCTCGAGATTGTCGAAATCGGTGAACTGCCGTTGTACAACGAGGACATCGACGGCGATTCTCCGCCCGCAGCCTACAGCACTTTCCGTCAGAAAGTGGCGTCATCCGACGCAGTGCTGTTTGTCACCCCCGAGTACAACCGCTCGATCCCGGCACCGTTGAAGAACGCCATCGACGTCGGCTCCCGTCCTTATGGCCAGAGCGCGTGGAGCGGCAAGCCCGGCGCGGTGATCAGCGTATCGCCAGGCGCCATCGGCGGTTTCGGCGCCAACCAGCACCTGCGCCAGACCTTTGTTTTCCTCGATATCCATTGCCTGCAACAGCCGGAAGCGTATCTGGGCGGTGCGGGCAATGCGTTTGACGAAGCGGGCAAGCTGAGCGAATCGGTGAAGCCGTTCCTGCAGAAATTCATCGATGCCTACGGCCAGTTCGTAGAGCAACACAAGAAATAATCTCGTACACGGTCCCATGTAGGAGTGAGCCTGCTCGCGATAGCGGTCTTTCAGCTGACAATAATGCTGACTGATACACCGCCATCGCGAGCAGGCTCACTCCTACAGTTTTGTCTATCAGACTTTTCATGAAGGCTTCTGCGAATGCTCGCTGCGTCACTGATCTTCCTGCTGACCATCACCCTCGTCATCTGGCAACCCAAAGGCCTCGGCGTCGGCTGGAGTGCAATGCTGGGCGCCGTGCTGGCGTTGATCTTCGGCGTCGTTCATCTCACGGATATTCCGCTGGTCTGGCAGATCATCTGGAACGCCACCGGCACCTTCGTCGCACTGATCATCATCAGCCTGCTGCTCGACGAGGCCGGCTTTTTCAATTGGGCGGCGCTGCATGTGGCGCGTTGGGGGCGGGGCAGTGGGCGCAAGCTGTTTGCCTTCATGGTGCTGCTCGGCGCGCTGGTCTCGGCGCTGTTCGCCAATGACGGCGCGGCGCTGATTCTCACGCCGATCGTGATTTCAATGCTGCTGGCGCTGCGATTTTCGCCAGCGGCGACCCTGGCCTTCGTCATGGGCGCCGGATTTATCGCCGATACGGCGAGCCTGCCGCTGGTGGTGTCGAACCTGGTCAACATCGTTTCCGCGGACTTCTTCCATATCGGCTTCAACCGCTATGCCGCGGTGATGGTGCCGGTCAACTTCGTCAGCGTTGCGGCGACGTTGGGCATGTTGCTGTGGTTCTTTCGCCGCGACATTCCTGCGTCTTACGACCCTGAACAACTGGAAAACCCGAGCACTGCGATCCACGACAAGGCGACGTTCCAAGCCGGTTGGGCGGTGCTGGTGATCCTGTTGATCGGCTGCTTCGCCCTCGAACCGCTGGGCATTCCGATCAGCGCAATTTCCGCGGTGTGCGCCGCGCTGCTGCTGGGTATCGCCGCGCGCGGCCACAAGATCTCCACGCGCAAAGTGATGAAAGAAGCGCCGTGGCAGATCGTGATTTTCTCGCTGGGCATGTACCTGGTGGTGTACGGCCTGCGCAATGCCGGACTCACCAGTTACCTCGCCGGGTGGCTGGACGTATTCGCCGGCCACGGCGTGTGGGGTGCGGCCATGGGCACCGGGGTTTTGACGGCGCTGTTGTCGTCGATCATGAACAACCTGCCGACTGTGCTGATCGGCTTGCTGTCGATCGACGCGAGTCAGGCCAGCGGGGTGATCAAGGAGGCGATGATCTATGCCAACGTGATTGGCAGCGACCTGGGGCCGAAGATCACCCCGATCGGCAGTCTGGCGACCTTGTTGTGGCTGCATGTGCTGGAGCGCAAGGGCATCCATATTGGCTGGGGCTATTACTTCCGTGTCGGAATTGTGTTGACCGTACCGGTGTTGCTGGTGACGTTGGCGGCGTTGGCTTTGCGGCTTTCGCTGTAGACCGGGCTGACCCCAATCGCGAGCAGGCTCACTCCTACAATTTGAAATGCGTTCCCCTGTAGGAGTGAGCCTGCTCGCGATGGCGGTGGGTCAGACACCACAAATCTCAGGCTTGGCCGGGGACATTCGGCCAGAGATCCGCCACCAGGAACAACCGCTCCGCCTCTTCCCATTCCCCTTGGGCATTCTCGGTCAGGCGCACCATCAATTGCGCCGGGGCCAACGCTGGCAGGTCTTGCAGCCACAAACGCAAATGCTCATCCGCCCAGACCTGGTCCGCCGGGTAGTGCGCCGGCGCCAGCCAGGCGTGGCGGGGCAGGGGTTGCCAGCGTCCTGGCGGACGTTGCGCGACAAACGCCGGCCAGTCCTGCTGATGCAGCCAACTGCCACGCAGATGTTGCGGATGGGCGCCGTTCGGTGAGTCGGCCTGCCCCGGCCACGGATACAGCAGATAACCGCCCAGCCACAATTGCGCGCTGAAGGTTTCGATATCCAGTGCCGCCAGCACTTCGCGGCTTTCCGGACGCGCCGAGATCGGTAATTGATGCTCGGCCAGATGCGCCAGTTTGCGATCCAGCCGGTCATGGCAGCCTGGCCCGAGCCACTGCGCCGGATCGCGGCCATCGCCAGCCTGCGGTCCGAGGTAGAGCTTGATCGCCAGTTCCAGATGGTGCACGCCGTCGCGGTCACGCAGCAGCATGTCCAGTTCGCCGAGGGTGTGCCCGGCGCGGCGGATCGGCAGGTTGGCGGCGATCAGGTCGATGCCCGGTGCGTGCTCCACGGCGAACTGCCACAGGCGTTCGTAATACAGGCCCAGACGCCGGGTGCGCGCCTGGGATAGCCATTGCAGCAGGCCGTAACTGTCGCGGTCGAGCTGACGCAACCAGTGTTCGAGACGCTGCGGGTCGTGCACCCAGTCGCTGCCGGCCAGCGGATGACGCTGCGGCCACGGCGTGTCGGCGAGCATCGGCGGCGCGAGGATCACCCACGCCAGGTCCCGCACTTCGGGATGGCGTAATTGATGGGGCAGCTGAAGCAAATCGGGAAACAGGATCATCTTGCGAGCATAGCCTTAAACCTGAGCCCACCCTTGAGGCTGAAAGGATTTTGTCTATCTGGCGCTTTCGCCCATAATCGGGTTTTCGCGTTTTCGATTGTCCGCAGAGGTCCCATGGAGCAATTTCGTAATATCGGCATCATCGGTCGCCTGGGCAGTTCCCAGGTGCTGGATACCGTCCGCCGACTGAAACGCTTTCTGCTCGACCGTCACCTGCATGTGATCCTCGAAGACACCATCGCTGAAGTCCTGCCGGGCCACGGCCTGCAAACCTCGTCGCGCAAGATGCTCGGCGAAGTCTGCGACATGGTCATCGTCGTCGGCGGTGACGGCAGCCTGCTCGGCGCCGCGCGGGCGCTGGCCAGGCACAATATTCCGGTTCTGGGCATCAACCGTGGCAGCCTTGGCTTCCTCACTGATATTCGCCCGGACGAGCTGGAAATTAAGGTCGCCGAAGTGCTCGACGGCCACTATCTGGTGGAAAACCGCTTCCTGCTGCAAGCCGAAGTGCGTCGCCATGGCGAGGCCATCGGGCAGGGCGATGCGCTCAACGATGTGGTGCTGCACCCGGGCAAATCGACGCGGATGATCGAGTTCGAGTTGTACATCGACGGCCAGTTCGTCTGCAGCCAGAAGGCCGACGGCCTGATCGTCGCCACGCCCACCGGGTCCACTGCCTACGCGTTGTCTGCCGGTGGTCCGATCATGCATCCCAAGCTCGACGCTATTGTGATTGTGCCGATGTACCCCCATACCTTGTCGGGACGGCCAATCGTGGTCGATGGCAACAGTGAGCTGAAAATCGTCGTGTCCAAAGATATGCAGATCTACCCGCAGGTCTCCTGCGACGGTCAGAACCACTTCACCTGCGCACCGGGCGACACCATTACCGTGAGCAAGAAAGCGCAGAAACTGCGCCTGATTCATCCGCTCGATCACAATTACTACGAGGTGTGCCGGACCAAGCTTGGCTGGGGCAGCAAGCTGGGGGGTGGAGGCGACTGATGCTCGATCCCGCGCGCAGTTACGACCTGATCGGTGACGTGCACGGATGCGCTCTGACCCTCGAACACTTGCTGGACCGTCTCGGTTATCACAAGCAGGGCGGGGTCTGGCGCCATCCTTCACGCATGGCGGTGTTCGTCGGCGACATCATCGACCGTGGCCCGCGGATTCGCGAGGCGCTGCATATCGTCCACGACATGGTCGAGGCGGGGCAGGCGCTGTGCATCATGGGCAACCATGAATTCAACGCGCTCGGTTGGGTGACTCCGGCGCCACCGGGCAGCGGGAAGCAGTTCGTGCGCGAACACACCAAGCGCCATGCGCGCCTGCTGCAGGAAACCCTGACGCAATTCGAAAACCATCCGGGCGACTGGCATGACTTCCAGCAGTGGTTCTACGAGCTGCCGCTGTTCGTCGATGCCGGACGCTTCCGCGTCGTCCACGCCTGCTGGGATGCCGGCTTGATCGAGCCGCTGCAGGCGTTGTTCCCCGACGGCTGCGTCGATGAGCATTTCCTCCAGGCGTCGGCGGTTCCCGGCAGTTTCGCCTGCACCGTGTTCGACCGCTTGCTGCGTGGCACCGATATGCGCCTGCCGGGCGGCCTGACCATGACCAGCGGCGACGGTCTGGTGCGTTCGTTCTTCCGCACCAAGTTCTGGGAAGACGACCCGAAAACCTACGGCGATATCGTGTTCCAGCCAGATGCGTTGCCGGAACCTGTCGCGCAAACGCCGTTGACGTCCATTGAAAAGAATTCCCTGCTGCGCTATGGCGTCGACGAGCCGTTGCTGTTCGTCGGCCACTACTGGCGCAGCGGCAAACCGGCGCCGATCCGCCCGAACCTCGCGTGCCTGGATTACAGCGCCGTGCTCTACGGCAAACTGGTGGCCTATCGTCTGGATCAGGAAACGCGCCTGGATCCGCAAAAATTCGTCTGGGTCGATGTCGAGCGGCCGGAGGTGCTGCAATGAGTGCGGTAGCGGTATTGCGCCTGCCGTTGGCGGTGGATTTGAGCGGCTTCGTCAAGCTGCTGCAACGTATGCAAGTGCCCCATCGGGTCAGCGAAGAAGCGGGCGAGCAGGTGCTGTGGGCGCCGGAGGAAATCAGCGAGGACGTGCGTTCGCTGTACGAGCGCTTCCCGGCCGGCGACCCGGATCAGCAACTGGACATGCCTGGGGGCCAGACCTTCAAAAGGCCGGGTTTTGCCGAGCAGCTGAAACACGCCAGGGCCACCGGATTCATTCTGCTGTTGAGCCTGATCGTCGGCGGTCTGACCTTTCTCGGCGAAAATCTGGAAACGCTGCGCTGGCTGACCTTCCTCGATTTCCGCGTGATTGGCGAGTACATCCACTTCACGCCGCTGGCCGACAGTCTGGCGGCAGGGCAGTGGTGGCGGCTGATCACGCCGATGCTGATCCACTTCGGCATCCTCCATCTGGCCATGAACGGCATGTGGTACTGGGAGCTGGGGCGGCGCATCGAGTCGCGCCAGGGCAGCATCAACCTGATCGGCCTGACGCTGCTGTTCAGTCTGGTCTCCAACTACGCGCAGTTCGTCTGGAGCGGCCCGAGCCTGTTTGGTGGGCTGTCCGGCGTGCTCTACGGTTTGCTCGGGCATTGCTGGATCTTCCAGTTGCTGGCGCCGAACCCGGCCTATCGCCTGCCGCGCGGTGTGCTGGTGATGATGCTGGTATGGCTGGTGGTGTGCATGTCCGGGCTGGTCTCGCTGATCGGTTTCGGCCAGATCGCCAACGCCGCGCACCTGAGCGGGTTACTCATCGGATGCTTCACCGGTTTGTTGGGCGGTTTGTATAACCGCCGTAAACTGGCCGTCTAAAATTTTTGCTTCAGTAAAGAGCACGGAGACCCTGATGTCCTCTTTCAACGACATGATCAGCAACATCACCCCGGACATCTACGAGAGCCTGAAACTGGCCGTGGAAATCGGCAAATGGTCGGACGGCAACAAACTCACCGCCGAACAGCGCGAGCTGTCGTTGCAGGCGATGATCGCCTGGGAAATCCAGAACCTGCCGGAAGACCAGCGCACCGGTTACATGGGCCCGCAAGAGTGTGCGTCGAAGTCGATCGAAGTGCCGAACATCCTGTTCAAGTCGGATGCCATCCATTGATCGAGATTGGCCGCGGTGCAATCAGCAAAATGTCGGCGCGCCTGGACGGGCCGAACGTGCAGTACGCGTTTCGTCTGGATGACGTCGAGGTGCCGGTCAATCCGTTGATCGGCAGTACGCTGCGTCTGGAGTTCCTCGGAGCAATCCATTGCAGCCATTGCGGGCGCAGGACCAAAACCAGTTTCAGTCAGGGCTATTGCTACCCGTGCATGACCAAACTGGCGCAGTGCGACCTGTGCATCATGAGCCCCGAGCGCTGCCATTTCGACGCCGGCACCTGCCGCGATCCGGAGTGGGGCGAGAAATTCTGCATGACCGACCATGTGGTTTACCTGGCCAATTCGTCAGGCATCAAGGTTGGCATCACCCGTGCTACGCAGTTGCCGACCCGCTGGCTCGATCAGGGCGCGAGTCAGGCGCTGCCGATCATGCGCGTGTCGACACGCCAGCAATCGGGGTTTGTCGAAGACCTGTTCCGCAGCCAGGTGGCGGACAAGACCAACTGGCGCGCATTGCTCAAGGGCGACGCGGCGGCGGTGGATCTGGCGCAGGTGCGCGATCAGTTGTTCGAAAGCTGCGCCGAAGGCCTGCAAGGTTTGCAGGAGCGATTCGGCCTACAGGCAATTCAGACGATTGCCGATGTCGAACCGCTGGAAATCCGCTATCCCGTCGAACAGTACCCGGCGAAAATCGTCAGCTTCAACCTGGACAAGAACCCGATTGCCGAAGGCACGCTGCTGGGGATCAAGGGCCAGTACCTGATCTTCGACACCGGCGTGATCAACATTCGTAAATACACGGCCTACCAGCTCGCCGTGCATCAATAAGGATTCCAGCATGCGCACCGAACAACCGAAGATGATTTACCTCAAGGACTATCAGGCGCCCGAGTACCTGATCGACGAAACGCACCTGACCTTCGAGTTGTTCGAGGACCACAGCCTGGTTCACGCGCAACTGGTGATGCGCCGCAACCCCGAGCGCGGCGCCGGCCTGCCGCCGCTGGTGCTCGACGGCCAGCAACTGGAGTTGCTCTCGGTGACGCTGGCGGACCAGGAGCTGAGCGCTGCCGACTATCAGGTCTCCGACAGCCACCTGACCCTGCAGCCAACCAGCGAAACCTTCACGCTCGACACCAGCGTGCGCATCCACCCGGAAACCAATACCGCGCTGGAAGGCCTGTACAAGTCCGGCACGATGTTCTGCACCCAGTGCGAGGCCGAAGGTTTCCGCAAGATCACCTATTACCTCGACCGCCCGGACGTGATGAGCAAGTTCACCACCACAGTGGTGGCCGAACAGCACAGCTACCCGGTGCTGCTCTCCAACGGTAACCCGATCGCTTCCGGCCCTGGCGAAGACGGCCGGCACTGGGCGACCTGGGAAGATCCGTTCAAGAAACCGGCGTACCTGTTTGCGCTGGTCGCCGGTGATCTGTGGTGCGTCGAAGACACCTTCACCACCATGAGCCAGCGCAATGTCGCGCTGCGCATTTACGTCGAGCCGGAAAACATCGACAAGTGCCAGCACGCGATGAACAGCCTGAAGAAATCCATGCGCTGGGATGAAGAGGTCTACGGTCGCGAGTACGATCTGGACATCTTCATGATCGTCGCGGTCAACGATTTCAACATGGGCGCGATGGAGAACAAGGGCCTCAACATTTTCAACTCCAGCGCCGTGCTGGCCCGCGCCGAAACCGCCACCGACGCCGCGCACCAGCGGGTCGAGGCGATCGTTGCCCACGAATATTTCCACAACTGGTCGGGCAACCGCGTGACCTGCCGCGACTGGTTCCAGCTGTCGCTCAAGGAAGGCTTCACGGTGTTCCGCGACGCCGGTTTCTCCTCGGACATGAACTCGGCGACGGTCAAGCGCATTCAGGACGTGGCCTATCTGCGCACCCACCAGTTCGCCGAAGATGCCGGCCCCATGGCCCACGCCGTGCGCCCGGACAGCTTCATCGAGATTTCCAACTTCTACACCCTGACCGTGTACGAAAAGGGTTCGGAAGTGGTTGGCATGATCCACACCTTGCTCGGTGCCGAAGGCTTCCGTAAGGGCAGCGATCTGTATTTCGAACGCCACGACGGTCAGGCCGTGACCTGCGACGACTTCGTCAAGGCCATGGAAGACGCCAATGGCGTCGACCTCAGCCAGTTCAAGCGCTGGTACAGCCAGGCCGGCACGCCACGTCTGGCAGTGTCCGAGTCCTATGACGCCGCCGCGAAAACCTACAGCCTGACCTTCCGCCAGAGCTGCCCGCCGACCCCGGACAAGGTGGAAAAACTACCGTTCGTGATTCCGGTCGAGCTCGGCCTGCTCGACAGCCAGGGCAACGAAATCGCCCTGCGTCTGGCTGGTGAAGCCTCGGCACAAGGCACCACTCGGGTGATTTCGGTCACCGAAGCCGAACAGACCTTCACTTTCATCGATATCAACGAACAGCCGTTGCCATCGCTGCTGCGTGGCTTCTCGGCGCCGGTGAAACTGAGCTTCCCGTACAACCGCGATCAACTGATGTTCCTTATGCAGCACGACAGCGACGGCTTCAACCGCTGGGATGCCGGTCAGCAATTGTCGGTGCAAGTGCTGCAGGAATTGATCGCTCAGCATCAGAAGGGCGAGAGCCTGACGCTCGATCCGCGTCTGGTGTCGGCGCTGCGCACGGTGCTGTCCGACGAGTCGCTGGATCAGGCGATGGTTGCCGAAATGCTCTCTCTGCCGGGTGAGGCGTATCTGACCGAGATCAGCGAAGTGGCCGACGTCGAGGCGATTCATGTCGCGCGCGAATTTGCCCGCAAGCAACTGGCCGAAGGCTTGTTCGAAGCGCTGTGGCTGCGTTATCAGGCCAACCGCGATCTGTCGAAAAAGACTCCGTACGTAGCCGAGGCCGAGCACTTCGCCCGACGCGCGCTGCAGAATATTGCCCTGTCGTACCTGATGCTCAGCGGCAAGCCGGAAGTCCTGGCGGCAGCGCTGGAGCAGTTCGAGACGGCCGACAACATGACCGAGCGCCTGACTGCGCTGGCGGTGCTGGTCAACTCGCCGTTCGAAGAGCAGAAGGCCGTGGCTTTGGCCAGTTTCGCCGAGCACTTCAAGGACAATCCGCTGGTCATGGATCAGTGGTTCAGCGTGCAGGCCGGCAGCACCTTGCCAGGCGGGCTGGAGCGCGTGAAGGCGTTGATGCAGCACCCGGCGTTCAACATCAAGAACCCGAACAAGGTGCGCGCACTGATCGGTGCCTTCGCCGGACAAAACCTGATCAACTTCCACGCGGCGGACGGCTCCGGCTATCGCTTCCTCGCCGATCTGGTGATCGAACTGAACGGCTTCAACCCCCAGATCGCCTCACGCCAACTGGCGCCGCTGACCCGCTGGCGCAAATACGACAGCGCGCGTCAGGCGCTGATGAAGGGTGAGCTGGAGCGGATCCTGGCGTCCGGAGCGTTGTCCAGCGACGTGTATGAAGTGGTAAGCAAAAGCCTGGCGTAACCCGATCCTGTAGGAGCTGTCGAGTGAAACGAGGCGGCGATCTTTTGATTTTGATGATCACCGCCCCTCACCCTAACCCTCTCCCAGAGGGAGAGGGGACTGACCGAGGTGCCTTTTTCTATCCGCCGACCTGAATTACCGAGTCGAACTCAGGATCTGAAAAGCCCTCGATCGGCTCCCTTTCCCCCTCTCCCATTGGGAGAGGGCAAAGCAGACACAAAAATGCCGCTCAACGAGCGGCATTTTCATTGGCACAAGAAACAGCTATTTACGCAGGTCAAACCGGTCCAGATTCATCACCTTCGTCCATGCCTTGACGAAATCGTTGACGAACTGCGTCTTCGCGTCGGAACTGGCATACACCTCGGCCAAGGCGCGCAATTGCGCATTCGAGCCGAACACCAGATCCACCCGCGTCGCCGTCCATTTCGCCGCTCCGGTCTGGCGATCGCGACCCTCGAACTCGTCGGCATCCCGCGAGGTCGGCGTCCACTCCACACCCATGTCCAGCAGGTGGGTGAAGAAGTCATTGCTCAGCGCTTCGGGTTTGTCGGTGAATACGCCATGCTTTGTCTGCCCGACGTTGGTGTTCAACACCCGCAGACCACCCACCAGCACGGTCATTTCCGGCGCGGTGAGGGTGAGCAATTGCGCCTTGTCGATCAGCAGGGTTTCCGCCGCAACCGTGTATTTGCCTTTGCTGTAATTGCGGAAACCGTCGGCGATCGGTTCGAGGAAGCCGAACGATTCGACATCGGTCTGCTCCTGCGAAGCATCGACGCGGCCCGGTGAGAATGGCACCGACACCGAATGCCCGGCGTTTTGCGCGGCTTTCTCCACCCCGGCATTGCCGGCCAGCACAATCAAGTCAGCCAGCGAGATCTTCTTGCCACCGGCCGCGCCGTTGTTGAACTCGTTCTGAATGCCTTCGAGTGTGCTCAGCACCTTGTCCAGTTGCTCCGGCTGGTTGGCCTGCCAGAACTTCTGTGGGGCCAGACGCAAGCGCCCGCCGTTGGCACCGCCGCGCTTGTCCGAGCCGCGGAAGGTCGATGCTGCCGCCCACGCGGTGGAGACCAGTTGCGAGACCGACAGTCCTGAATCCAGCACCTTGTTCTTCAGCGCCGTGGCGTCGCTGTCATCGATCAGCGCATGGGTTACGTCGGGCAGCGGGTCTTGCCAGAGCAATTCCTCTTGCGGCAGTTCCGGGCCGAGGTAGCGAGAGAGTGGCCCCATGTCGCGATGGATCAGCTTGTACCAGGCGCGGGCGAACGCGTCGGCGAGCTGATCGGGATTGGCCAGGAAGCGCCGCGAGATCTGCTCATAGGCAGGATCGAAGCGCAGCGCCAGGTCGGAGGTGAGCATGGTCGGCGAGAGCTTCTTGTTCGGATCGTGAGCGTGGGGAACGGTGCCGGCACCGGCGCCGTTTTTCGGTTGCCATTGATTGGCGCCCGCCGGGCTTTTGCTCAGCTCCCATTCGAAGCCGAACAGGTTTTCCAGATAGTTGTTGCTCCACTGCGTTGGCGTGGTGGTCCAGGTGACTTCCAGGCCGCTGGTGATGGTGTCCGCGCCTTTACCGGTGCCGAAGGCGTTTTTCCAGCCCAGACCTTGTTGTTCAAGGCCGGCCGCTTCCGGTTCGGCACCGACATTGTCGGCAGGGCCGGCGCCGTGGGTTTTGCCGAACGCGTGGCCGCCCGCAATCAGCGCCACGGTTTCTTCGTCGTTCATGGCCATGCGGCCGAAGGTTTCGCGAATGTCCTTGGCCGAGGCCACCGGGTCCGGGTTGCCTTCAGGACCTTCCGGGTTTACGTAGATCAGGCCCATCTGCACGGCGGCGAGGGGATTTTCCAGATTGCGTTCGCCCTGATCGGTGCGGCTTTCTTCACGGCCATGCAAATCAGGCTCAGCCACCAGCGTGCCGTCGCCGGGCTCTTGAACCGGGCCATTGCTCTTGCCGTAACGGTTGTCGCCGCCCAGCCACTCGGTTTCCGAGCCCCAATAAACGTCTTCATCCGGCTCCCAGACATCCGCGCGGCCGCCGGAGAAACCGAAGGTCTTGAAGCCCATGGATTCCAGGGCGACGTTGCCGGTGAGCACGATCAGGTCGGCCCAGGAAATGTTGCGTCCGTATTTTTGCTTGATCGGCCAGAGCAGGCGGCGGGCCTTGTCGAGGCTGACGTTGTCCGGCCAGCTGTTGAGCGGCGCAAAGCGTTGCTGACCGGAACCGGCACCACCCCGGCCATCGGCGGTGCGATAGGTCCCGGCGCTGTGCCACGCCATGCGCACGAACAACGGACCGTAATGGCCGAAGTCGGCTGGCCACCAGTCCTGGGAGTCGGTCATCAGCGCTTTGATGTCTTGTTTCAGAGCCTGGAAGTCGAGGCTTTTGAAGGCTTTGGCGTAGTCGAAGTCCTGGCCCAGCGGATCGGACTTGGGTGAATGCTGGCTGAGGATCTTGAGGTTGAGTTGGTTCGGCCACCAGTCACGGTTCGTCGTACCGCCACCGGCGGCGTGGTTGAACGGGCATTTCGATTCGTTTGCCATGTTCGTATCCCTATCAGGTCTGCGGCCGGCTCGTGCCGACTTCGGACTGGTAAGGCTAGACCCGAGTTGGCAACTCAGCTAATAGCCCGACTATTGGACACTGATAGGCAAACTCTTTCGCCGCACATGCAGGAGCTGCCGAAGGCTGCGTTTTTTTGATCTTGTTGTTCACCGATAAATCAAAAGCAAAGATCGCAGCCTTCGGCAGCTCCTACAGGGGTTAGCTCGATTGCGCGGTGTCGTCCTCCGGCACGTCGTCGAGGATGTCGTCCTGGCCAGGCAATTCGGTGATGACGCTGAAGTCGCTGACTTCAACCGCGCCATTCCCATACCCCAACAAATGAAACGAAAAGGCCTTGCGCGGTTGTGGGTTGTCGAAACTGAAATCCATCTCCAGTGGCTGATCCGCCGTGGCGACCATTTCTGCCGGCAGGCCCAGTTGCACGTCCTGTTCGAATTCCTTGGCCTTGAGCTGAATGTACGCGGCCTGCTGCGGATCGACCGAGCGTACGGTGAGGCGGACGCGGGTGTGCGAGCCTTTGGGCATTTCCAGGTACTGCGCGCCGATCAGGTTGTCGGCCCAGTCATCCTTTATCTGCGCTTGCAGAGGGATGATGTTGTTGCTGCCGAACTGGTAGCGATGGTTGAGCGGCGTGCGCAGCAAGGACAGGTCCAGGGCGTCGGCGCGCGCGGCGATCTGCCGGGCCGGGTGGCCGCTGTAGGTGCCTTTATAGGTGGCGCTTTCGGCGATGAAGCCGGGGCTTTGGTAATAGCGGCAGCGGCGCGGCAGGTCGCACTCGGAGAAAATGCCCTGACCGTTGTGGTAGCGCAGTTTGCCGTTGGTGAACGACATGATTTCGCGCCCGGAATCGTAGTCGCGAAACAGCGACCGGCCGCTCAGCGCCGTCGGTACAGGCAGGTCGAAATAGTCGAGGATCGAAGTGCTCAGATCGACGTGGCCGTACACCCCGGCATTCAGGCGCGGCAGTTGCGCTTGCTCCGGCGCCAGCGTCAGGTTGAAACCCCACGACGAGGCCAGCCGCACGCCGTCGATTCCGTGGGATTCATCCGAGGTGATCACCACCAGTGTGTCTTTCAGAATGCCCTGGCGTTCCAGCCCCGAAAGAAACTGGTCCAGCGCATCGTCGAGGTAACCAACGGCGGCCTGCTTCGGCGTCTCATAGCGCTGCAGATAATCGTCCGGTGCGGAGTAGGGCTGGTGGGTGCCGACTGTCAGCAGCGTGAGCATCCACGGCTGTTTGTGATTTTTCAGTTGGCCGACGTAATTCAGCGCGCCTTCGAAAAACGCCTTGTCATCCTTGCCCCACGGGAACTCCAGATAGTTGCTGTTGCTGAACCATTCCAGGCCATGGGTCGCATCGAAACCGATGTGCGGCATGATCTTGTCTTTGGCCATGAAACGCAGTCCGGCGCCCTGTAAATAGTGGGTGCTGAAACCGTGCTCGCGCAGCTGCGCCGGCAGGCAGGCCTGATTGCGCTCGTTGAGAGTGAGCATTTCCACGCCCTTGGGCGTGCCGTTGTTGAGCTTGTCGTAGTCACCGCAGAGCATGGCGTACAGACCGCGAATGGTCTGATGGGTGTGCAGCACGTAATCCGGTGTGTTCATGCCGCGCTCGGCCCAGCGGCTGAGGTTGGGCATCAGGTCTTCCTGATAATGACTGCCGATCGCCTCGCGGTTGGCACGGATGTAGGCGCCGGGAATGCCTTCCAGGGCGATGATCAACACGTTGCGCGCCTGACCCGGCGCGGTCAGCAGCTTCTGGCCATTGAGGTCGACGTCGGTGAGCCCCGCCATTGCGGGCGTCGGCTCTTCGAGGTCACCGTCCAGCCATTCCTCGGCCTGGATCTGCAGGTCGGCGACTTCACTGGCGAGCAGTTGATGCGGCAGGTTGTACAGGCGCCATGCGTCGCCGTCGTTCGGCCACAGGTTTTGCGCAGCCCAGTGTGCGGCGAACAACACCATTGGCGCGGCCCAGAACGCGCGCGGCAGTGCCGGACGAGAAAGACCACGTCCGGCCACTTGAGTGAGCAGCCAGAAACTCAATGCCCCCAACAAAGCGAAAGCCAGGGCAGGGTGCGCAAGTCCGCCGCCGGTGGAATTCTCGACGAACTGCGGGTCGATCAAATAGTGAATATCCGAAGGCGTCGGCAGGCGGCCGACGGCGCTGACCAGTTCTGCCGTGGCGATCGCCAGCAGCGCCCAGAACACCAGCACCGGCAAGGCCAGCCACCAGGCGCGACGATGCAGTGCTACCACCAGCAGACTGCCGACGGCCAGATCCGATAAAAAGCCCAGCGGTGTCGACCAGCCCAACGCCGCGCGCAGGCACACCGGTACGATCAATAACAAAACGATCAGGGACAGGAGGCGGGCATTCGGCCGCCGCAGCCAGTTGAAAAGAGCACTCACAAAAAAGGCCTGCATGTCATCAAAGGGTCAAAAAAGTGTGGGTGATGATACCAAGGACAGGCGGGCTGATCGGCTTTTTAAACCTGCGGCTGGCGAACCTTTAAATGTCGTGGGGCCAGATCGGGCACGGGTTCCGGAAGTATTGCCGCTTTACAGTCAGCGCAGTTTTTTGTTTCAGACTGTTGTAAGTACGTCCGCCTGTCGCGATATCCACGCGACAGACATCAAACCGCTCAGTGCTATCGATATGCGATAAAGATATTTAATTTCTATTTTTTATAGCTATAAAGTCAGGCCTTTCAGCCCACCCCCATGCTGCGAGGTTGTCATGGCCACACCGTTCAAACGTTCCGCGCTGACTCTGTTGGCCGCTACTCTGGCAGCGGGCGCGCTGTTCAGTAGCGGCGCCCAGGCCGAAGGCAAAATCAGCATCGCCCAGCAATTCGGCATTGGTTACCTGATTCTCGACGTCGTGCGCGACCAACAACTGATCGAGAAACATGGCAAGGCCCAGGGCCTGGAGATCAAGGTCGACTGGAACAGTATTTCCGGCGCCACCGCCATGAACGAAGCGCTGCTGACCGGTGCGCTGGACGTGGTCTCGGCCGGCGTGCCGCCGATGCTCACCGTGTGGGACCGCACCAAGGGCAAACAGAACGTCAAAGCCATCGCCGCGCTGGGTTCGATGCCCAATTATCTGCTGACCAACAACCCGAACATCAAAACCCTCAAGGACTTCAGCGACAAAGATCGCATCGCCGTGCCAGCCGCGGGCGTGGGGTTCCAGTCGCGCACGCTGCAGATCGAAACCGCCAAGGAATTCGGCGACGACCAGTTCAAGAAGTTCGACAACATTTCGGTCAGCCTGCCGCACCCGGACGCCACCGCCGCGCTGATCGCCGGCGGCTCGGAAATCAACTCGCATTTCTCCAGCCCACCGTTTCAGTATCAGGCTCTGCAAACCCCTAACGTGCACAAAGTGCTGAGTTCCTACGACATCCTCGGCGGCCCGGCGACGTTCAACGTGCTCTACACCACAGAAAAATTTCACGACGAAAACCCGAAAACCTACAAGGCGTTCTACGACGCACTGGCTGAAGCCGAGAAAATCATCAAGGCCGACAAACCCGCCGCCGCCCAGGCCTATATCCGCGTAGAACAATCGAAACTGCCGCTGGCCCTGGTCGAGCAAATCGTCAAAGACCCGGAAATCGACTTCACCGTCGTACCGCAACGCACGTTCATCTATGCCGAGAAATTGCAGGAACTGGGTGTGTTGAAAAACAAGGCGGCGAGCTGGAAGGATTATTTCTTTGAAGAGGCGCATGGTGGTGCGGGGAGTTGAGGGATTGGGCATCACCCGGCACTACTGTGGGAGCGAGCCTGCTCGCGAAAGCGTCAGGTCATTCGACATCTTCGTGACTGACACACCGTGATCGCGAGCAGGCTCGCTCCTACAGGGGATTTGCGGCGGATGCGGAATCGGGCATCACCCGGCACTACTGTAGGAGTGAGCCTGCTCGCGATGGCGTCAGTTCATTGAACATTTTCGTGACTGACACACCGTGATCGCGAGCAGGCTCGCTCCTACAGGGGATTTGTGGCGGATGCGAAATGGGGCATCACCCGGCACTACTGGGGGAGCGAGCCTGCTCGCGAAAGCGTCAGGTCATTCGACATTTTCGTGACTGGCACACCGTGATCGCGAGCAGGCTCGCTCCTACAGGGGATTTGCGGCGGATGCGAAGTGGGGCATCACCCGGCACTACTGTGGGAGCGAGCCTGCTCGCGATGGCGTCAGGTCATTCGACATTATCGTGACTGACACACCGTGATCGCGAGCAGGCTCGCTCCTACAGGGGATTTGCGGCGGATGCGAAATGGGGCATCACCCGGAACTAGTGTAGGAGTGAGCCTGCTCGCGATGGCGTCAGTTCATTGAACATTTTCGTGACTGACACACCGTGATCGCGAGCAGGCTCGCTCCTACAGGGGATTTGTGGCGGATGCGAAATGGGGCATCACCCGGCACTACTGTAGGAGTGAGCCCGCTCGCGATGGCGTCAGGTCATTCGACATTTTCGTGACTGACACACCGTGATCGCGAGCAGGCTCGCTCCTACAGGGGATTTGCGGCGGATGCGAAGTGGGGCATCACCCGGCACTACTGTGGGAGCGAGCCTGCTCGCGATGGCGTCAGGTCATTCGACATTTTCGTGATTGACACACCGTGATCGCGAGCAGGCTCGCTCCCACAGATTTTATGTCAGGCGAATAGCATGTCCGTCAGCGATCAATGCATCTTGCTGTGATCGTGGCCGCCCATGTTGGTCAGCGCGCGAACCGGTGCTTTGACCTCAATGATTTCTTTCTCGCCCTTGGCGTTTTCCACGGTCAGGGTCAGCGGTACGCTTTCGCCTTCCTTCAACTGACCGGTCAGGCCCATCAGCATGACGTGGTAGCCGTTCGGGTCGAAGCTCACGGCTTTGCCGGCAGGCAGGTCAACCGACTTCACCGGGCCCATGGTCATGACGTCGTTCTTCATGCTCATCTCATGAATCTGCACATCCTTGGCCACTGGCGAGGCGACGCTGAGCAGTTTGCTGTCGCTGTCGGCGGTGACGGTCATGAACGCGCCGCTGGCAGACTGGGTCGGCACGGTCGCACGGACCCAGGCGTCGTCGACTCTGGTCTGCGCCGACGCCTGAAAGGCCAGGCCGAGCAGGGACAGTGCACACACGGTGCGTTTGATGTGGTTCAGAACGGGATGCATCAGCAGACCTCCATAACAGTAAGCAAATCTTCCGTGCACTCTTGGGCTGTCAGCGAAGTGGACAGGCCCAGGCGCAACTCACCACGCGAGTCGTAGACGTAGCTGGTGGACGTATGGGAGATGGTGTAGGTGTCGCCGGCCGGGACTTTTTCGTAGAACACGTCGAATTCCTTGGCGGTGGCCTTGGTTTCCTCAAGCGTGCCGTACAGCGCGACGAAGCTCGGGTCGAAGGCTTTGACGTAGGCGTCGAGGATCTGCGGCGTGTCGCGTTCGGGATCGAGGGTGATGAACACCACTTGCAGGCGGTCGCCGTCGCGGCCCATGAGTTTCTTGATCTGCGCGGCGCGGGCCAGGGTGGTGGGGCAAACGGCCGGGCATTGGGTGAAGCCGAAAAAGATCATCGGCATCATCCCGCGAAAGCTCGACAGCGACATGGTTTCGCCTTCAGGGTTCTTCAGCTTGAAGGTGCGTCCGAGGATCTTGTCGCTCAGATCCTTGCCGTACTTGTACGACAGTTGGCCACGGGTATCGCAACCGGCGAGCAGGCCGAGCCCGAGCACGCCCATTCCCGCAAGTACCTTGCGGCGAGTCAACAAAGCCGTCATCTAATACCGCCTTTTGCAGCCCGCAAGTCGGCAGGACTGGCGGGGGGTTAACCGTAAAAGCGCCGCATGATAGCAAACTGAGGCTGATCGCCGGCCGCCGATCGCCGCGCGGTGCCGGATCGGGCGACAAAAGGTGTAAGAAGAAATGACCGAAGATCAGCGCAGCGCCGGCTCCTCCGTCTGCCAGCCACCGCCCAGCGCGGTGTACAGATTGACCTCTGCAACCAGTTGCGCGAGGCGGTCGCTGATCAAGGCTTGTTGCGAAGTGAACAGCGAACGCTGCGCATCGAGAAAGGTCAGGCTGCTGTCGACGCCGTTGCGATAACGGTTCTGCGCCAGGTTGTAGTAGTCCTGCGTGGCTTGCACCAGATCGCCCTGGGCCTGCAGTTGCTGCGCATAGCTGCTGCGCGCCGCCAGTCCGTCGGCGACTTCCTGAAACGCCGTCTGGATCGATTTTTCATACTCGGCGACGGCCACGTCTTTTTGCAGCCGCGCGTAATCCAGACTCGCCCGCAGGCTGCCGGCATTGAAGATCGGCAGGCTGATCTGCGGCTGGAACGTCCACGCGCCGGAGCCTGCGCTGAACAGCCCGGAGAGATCGCGACTGGCGGTGCCGGCACTGGCGGTCAGGCTCACGTTGGGGAAAAACGCTGCGCGCGCCGCGCCGATGTTGGCGTTGGCGGCTTTGAGCCGGTATTCGGCCTGGAGAATGTCCGGGCGCCGTTGCAACAGATCCGACGGCAGCCCGGCCGGCAGCGGCGATACCAGCTCACTGGCCAGTGGCAGCGCCGGCAATTGCTCGGGTACCGGCGCACCCACCAGTAAGGTCAGGCTGTTCAGGTCCTGGGCTACCAGACGCTGATAGCGCGCCAGATTGACCCGCGAACTGTCGACGCTGGTCCGCGCCTGCGCCTGCTCCAGCGCCGAAGACTTGCCAGCCTCACGGTTGCGCGTGGTCAGGTGCAGGCTCTGCTCGTCCGCGGCGAGGGTGTCGCGGCTCAGTTCCAGCAATTGCTGATCGGCGCGCCAGGTCAAATAGGCGCTGGCAACGTTGGCCACCAGACTCAGCTCGGCACTGCGTCGCGCTTGCTCAGTGGCGAGCCAGCTCTGCAACGCTTGTTCGCTGAGGCTGCGCACCCGACCGAACAGGTCCAGCTCATAAGCACTGATGCCCAGATTGACCGTGTACGCCGAGGTGATTTGCGCCGGGCCGCCGGTGACGCTGGACGGCAGGCGCTGGCGCAACTCGTTGGCGTTGGCCGACACCGCCGGCAGCAGGTCGGCGCGCTGAATGCGGTATTGCGCCTGAAACGCTTGAACATTCAGCGCTGCCACGCGCAGGTCGCGATTATTGCTCAGCGCGGTTTCGATCAGTTGCTTGAGGGCCGGGTCGTTGAACAGCGTGTGCCAGTCTTCGCGGTTCGTGGTCGGCTGGGTCGCCACCGGGTACTGCGCGGCGCTTGGCGACGGCGGTCGCTCATAATCAGGGATCAGCGAACACCCGGCCATGAGTAGAGCCATGCACAATAGGGGAAGGCGTAAGCTCGAACACCTGCGTTTCGGCTGCACATGCGGTAAAGGTCGAGAAGGGTTCAAGCGCCGGCCATCCATTTTGCCAGGCCATGTCGCCCGCTGACACCCAGTTTGGCGGCAGCGCGCTTGAGATACGTCTCGATCGAGCTGTTCTTGACCCGCAGTTTTTCCGCCATTTGCGGCACGGTGGCGCCGGTCAGCAGACCCAGACAGACTTCCTTCTCGCGGGCCGACAGGACAATGGCGCTCAACGCCAGCCGCTCATCGAAGACCTGCGCCAGCGGCGCCTGCTCCAGCTCGGCCAGCGCCGGGCGAGGCAAGCGGGCGAGGCTTTGTCGGGTCATTTGCGCGTGCCGCTCGATCAGCGGCAGCAAGGTGTCGGACAGGCTTTTCAGAAACGCCAGCTCCGGCAGGGAGAACACCCGCTGGGTATGCGGCCGGTACACCGAGATCACACACCGGCGATTGGACGTGCGTGACACCAGATTGCATTGATGCACGCCGTGTTGCGGATGGCGTGGCAGCAAGGAGGCTTTCAACTGGATCAGCAGTGAGTCGTTCATCTCGATCATTTTCTGCAACAGCGGATGATCGTCCGGTCGCTCGATCGCTGCATGGCATTCGCCAGCCGAAGGCAGGCCCGCACAGCCCAGCGGTTTGATCTCGACCACGCTGGCCTGACGCTCATCCAGCGTCCACTCACTGAGGTCGAGGCGGTTGACCGGCACCAGCGTGTCGACCAACTGGAACATGTTGCTGGCGAAATGATCGTCGCCGGTGCTGGCTATCAACTCTCCAAGTTGCCAGTAGAAATGCGGGTTTTCCATGTTGCGAATACTGCCGGTCAGATTCATATCCTTCTCATCCCTGGTTCAGAGTCATCACCGCTTCGTCTACCGTTCATGCACACGTCACCGCGCAATCATTTCTCCTTGAACTGAGCTGCAGCGGAATTTAATCCTATGCATTTGTCCTGCGTCTGTAGGGGAAAACAGGGACACAAAGTGCCACTATTTCCGCTGAGATGCTGATGGCAGGCGGCTGCGCTCAATCGGCATGCGTGACTGATGAGTCATGCCGAACGCCCGGATTATCGGCAGATGAAGTCGTCCCGGCGTCGACTGCCCAGCGAAAAGCGCTACTTCGGAATGGTGTTTTTCCTACAGATTTTTCAGTCGTTGCTTCAGCAAACAGGGCGCGGCGCCCCTGAGTTCGGGGGGTTCAGGGCGAGTGGGGCAGGGAAGCGTTGCGCTTGTCCGGGTTTCAGGTGTCATCCCGTAAACGGGGCCGATGCTTGAATATCCGGCAAATCACATGAGATGGATCTTATGCAGCCTACTTCTGCTCCCGCAGCGGACGATCTGTCCGTGCCTCGCGAAACCTTTGCGCTGACCGCCGCCCAACGAGATATCTGGCTCGATCAACTCAGTCGCGGTGATTCGCCGCTGTACAACATTGGCGGATACGTAGAGCTAAATGGCCGGCTAGACCCAGCGGTCATGCAGGCAGCGCTGCAATCGCTGGTCGCCAACAATGATGCGTTACGCACCGTCCTGTTCCCGGGCGCCGGGGCCGATGGCATGCCCCTGCAAACTTTCGCCTCGACGATGCCGGTGGCCGTGCCGCTGTTTGATCTAGCGGCGCTGGACGATGCGCAAGCGGCGGCGCAGGCGTTGGTAAAGCAGCAAATGCAGCAGGTCTATCGCCTGGACGGCGAGCCGTTGTTCCGTTTCTGTCTGATTCGTCTGGACGAAGAGCGTCATTGGCTGGCGACCCAGGCCCATCACCTGATTCTCGACGGTTGGGGCTTTGGCCAGATGCTCAAGTCGCTGGGCGAGATCTACAGTGCACTAAGCGAGGGACAACCAGCGACCCTTTCGGCGCCGTCCTATGTCGATTTCATTGCCGACAACGCGCGCTATCAGGGTTCGGATCGGCACGCCCGCGATCGCGCCTATTGGCTGGACAAGTACCGGACGCCGCCGGAGCCGTTGCTCCTGCCGCGCCATCGTCAGGATTCCGGCCAAGTGTCGCGAGCGGCGCAGGCACATGTGCAAGTCATGCCCGCGTTGCTGCATCAGCGCATGCAGCAAGCGGCGCGAGAGCATGGCGCTTCGGCGTTTCATGTTTTCTTGGCGGCCTTGCACGTGTATTTCAGCCGCACCGCGCAGCGCGACGATTGGGTGGCGGGCCTGCCGATTCTCAACCGCTCCGGTGCCCGTTTCAAAAACACCCTCGGCCTGTTCGCCCAGGTCAGCGCGGTGCGCCTGGATTTTGCTCGGGACTTGCCATTTGCGCAGTTGGTGCAAGCCATCGCCGCGCAACTGAAACAGGATCTGCGCCATCAGCGGTTTTCCCTGAGTGAAATGAATCGCGCGCTCGGCCTGCTGCGCGAGGACCGCGCCCAATTGTTCGAAGTATCGGTGTCCTACGAGCAGGACGACCACGATTACCGCTACGGCGCGGCCTCGGCGCGCACCGTCAAAGTCTCCAACGGCCACGAAGCCACACCGCTGGCGATCCATCTGCGCAGCAATCGCTTCGACGCTCAGGCCTGGCTGCATCTGGTCTACGACCAGGCGTACTTCGATGCCCAGGAAGTTGAAGCGCTGGGCGCACGGTTGCTGTTGATTCTCGAGCAGGGGCTGGAGCAACCGGCGCTGTCGACGGCAGAGTTCTGTCTGAGCACCGCAGACGAAGCGCAGCTGTTGCAGCAATGGAACGACACGCGGATGGATTTTCCGCAGGGCCAGAGCATTGCCCAGCGTTTCAGCGCGCAAGCAGACCAGCGTCCTGACGCCATCGCTGCTGTTTATCAAGGGCAGCAACTGACCTATGGCCAACTCAACAGCCAAGCCAATGACCTCGCCCGACATCTGCTTGAACTCGGGGTAAAACCCGATGATCGCGTCGCCGTGGTCGCCCGGCGCGGGCTCGATACGCTGGCGGGACTGCTCGCTGTGCTCAAGGCCGGCGCAGCTTATGTGCCGATCGACCCGGCGCAGCCGCGCGAGCGTTTGAGCTATTTGCTGACGGACAGCGCACCGCTGGCCGTGCTGATCCACAGTGATTTGCGCGCTCGCTTGCCGCTGCTGCAGGTGCCGGTGATTGCCCTTGATCAACCTGATTGGCCGACCGCCAACGAGGCTGACCCGGTAGTGGCGGGAGTGACCGTGGACAACCTCGCCTACGTGATTTACACCTCCGGCTCCACCGGCCTGCCCAAAGGCGTAATGGTCGAGCATCGCACGCTGGGCAATCTGATCGACTGGCATTGTGAGGCCTTCAGCCTCGGCCCCGGCCAGCACACCTCCAGCCTCGCCGGATTCGGCTTCGACGCGATGGCCTGGGAAATCTGGCCGGCCCTGTGTGCTGGCGCGACCCTGCATCTGGCACCGGCCCGTGAAGGCAGCGAAGACATCGATGCGCTGCTGACTTGGTGGCGTTCGCAACCGCTGGATGTGAGTTTCCTGCCCACGCCCGTCGCCGAATATGTCTTCAGCCGCAAAATCAAGCATCCGACCCTGCGCACCCTGTTGATCGGCGGCGATCGTCTGCGCCAGTTCAATCGTGCGCAGTCATTCGAAGTGATCAACAACTACGGCCCGACCGAGGCCACTGTGGTCGCGACGTTCGGCAGAATCGAGCCAGGACGAGCGCTGCATATCGGCCGACCAGTGAGCAACGCCACGGTGCATGTCCTCGACCAACAGCAGCGGCCACTGCCGATCGGCGTTACCGGCGAGCTGTACATCGGCGGCGCCGGTATTGCCCGGGGATACCTGAATCGCCCGGAGCTGACGGCCGAACGCTTTCTGCGCGACCCGTTCAGTACTGACCCGGCGGCGCGCCTGTATCGCAGCGGCGATCTGGTGCGCTGGCGCGCCGACGGCACCCTTGAATATCAGGGGCGCAGCGATGATCAGGTGAAAATCCGTGGTGTGCGTGTGGAACCGGGCGAAGTCGAGGCCGCGCTGAGTCGCCATGACGCGGTTCAGGAGGCAGTGGTGCTGGCGCGGGACGGCCAGTTGCTGGCGTGGTTCAGCGAACGCCGACCGGTGCAAGTCCTTGAGTTGCACACCTTTCTGCAAGCGCATTTGGCCAGTGCCCTGCTGCCGCAGGCGTACGTGCGTGTGCCGGCGATGCCGCTGACCGCCAATGGCAAAATCGACCGCAAGGCCTTGCCGGCCCCGGGCGCGGAAGCGTTGATACGCCGTGAATATGAAGCGCCCCAGGGCGAAGTGGAAAGCGTATTGGCGCAGATCTGGGCCGAGGTTTTGCAAGTAGCGCGAGTCGGGCGCCACGACCATTTCTTCGAACTGGGCGGGCACTCGCTGCTGGCAGTGAGCCTGATCGAACGTATGCGTCAGCTCGGCATGAGTTGTGATGTGCGCGTGTTGTTTGGCCAACCGACGCTCGCTGCACTGGCGGCGGCCGTTGGCAGTGGGCGCGAAATCGAAGTGCCGGCCAATCGCATTGCCGCCGGTTGCACCGCTATCAGCCCCGACATGCTGGCGCTGATCGAGCTGGATCAGGCCACTCTCGATCGCGTTGTCGCCAGCGTGCCCGGCGGCGCGGCCAACGTGCAGGATATCTACCCGCTGGCGCCGCTGCAGGACGGCATCCTTTATCACCACATCACCGCCGCGCAGGGCGATCCGTACCTGCTGCAATCACATTTGGCGTTTGCCAGTCTGGAGCGCGTCGAGGCCTTCGCCGACGCTTTGCGTGCGGTCATGGCGCGCCACGACATTCTGCGCACCGCGGTGGTCTGGGAGGGGCTGGTCACGCCAGTGCAAGTGGTGCTGCGCCACGCCGAACTGCCGCTGCAGGAGATCGAAATCGATCCTGCCCAGGGCGACGTTCTTGAGCAATTGCATCAGCGCTTCGATGCCCGGCGCTATCGCCTCGACGTCAGTCAGGCACCGCTGCTGCGCTTGCTGTTTGCCCATGATCCCGGCAACTCGCGGCTGGTCGGCGTGTTGCTGTTCCATCACCTCGCGCTCGATCACATAGCCCTTGAAGTGCTGCGCGCAGAAATGTCCGCCAGCCTCGCCGGACTGCGCGAGCCTCTGCCGCCGGCGGTGCCGTACCGCAATTATGTGGCGCAAGCGCGGCTGGGCGTCAGCGAAGCGGAACATGAGGACTTCTTCCGTGAAATGCTCGGCGATATCGATGAGCCGACCTTGCCGTTCGGTTTGCACGACGTACAAGGCGATGGCCGGGGTATCGAAGAATCGCAGCAACATCTGGCCAGCGAACTGGATGGCCGACTGCGCCAGCAGGCGCGCCGACTCGGTGTCAGCGTCGCCAGCCTGATTCATCTGGCCTGGGCGCGGGTACTGGCGGCAACCTCGGGGCAGGAGCGCGTGGTGTTCGGCACGGTGTTGATGGGCCGCATGCAGGGCGGCGCTGGCGCTGATCGTGCGTTGGGGGTGTTCATCAATTCCTTGCCGTTGCGCGTCGATGTCGACGCTGCGGCGCGAACCGCCGTGCAGGCGACCCACCGGCGCTTGACCGGTTTGCTCGGGCACGAACACGCATCGCTGGCACTGGCCCAGCGCTGCAGCGGCGTGGTCGCGCCGACGCCGCTGTTCAGCGCACTGCTCAACTATCGCCACAGCGAGCCGCAGCTCGGCCAGGCAGAAGGGCCGCAGTGGCAGGGCATCGAAACCCTCGCCAACGAAGAACGCACCAACTACCCGCTGACCCTGAGCGTCGACGATTTTGGCGATGGTTTGCAGTTGACCGCCAGAGCCGCGACCAGCATCGGCGCGCGCCGCATCGGCGACTACATGCACACGGCCCTGGGCGGGCTGATCGAGGCACTGGAGCATGACTCGGATCTACCGCTGAGCCGACTGCCGATTCTGTCACCGGCAGAGCGAGATCAGTTGCTGACCTGCTTCAACGCCACCGCAGTTGACTGCCCACTCGAGCAACCGCTGCACGTGTTGTTCGAGCAGCAGGTGCAACACCGACCGGACGCGACTGCCTTACAGGCCGGCGACGCGCACCTGAGCTGGCGGCAACTCAACGAACAGGCCAACCGTCTGGCCCGTCACCTGCGTGAGCAAGGCGTGGGACCCGATGCGCGGGTGGCGATCTGTGTCGAGCGCAGTCTCGAGCTGGTGATCGGCCTGCTGGCGATTCTCAAGGCTGGTGGCGCCTACGTGCCGCTGGACCCGGATTATCCGCTGGCGCGTCTCGAATTCATGTTGCGCGACAGTGCCCCGGTGGCAGTGCTGCTGCATGCAGCGACCCGCGACCTGCTGGGGGACACGGATGTAACCGTGGTCGACCTCGACCGCAGCACTTGGGACGAGGCATCAAGCGATAATCTGCAGGTGGCGGACCTGAGTGCGGCGAACCTGGCTTACATGATCTATACCTCGGGCTCTACCGGCACGCCCAAGGGCGTGATGATCGAGCATCGCAGTGTCTGCAACCTGATGCACTGGGGCTCGCAGATCCGCCCGCCGACCGAGGACGGCGCGCTGTTGCAAAAGGCGCCGTTCAGTTTCGACAGTTCGGTATGGGAGATTTTCTGGCCGTTGAGCGCCGGTCTGCGCCTGGTGCTGGCGCGCCCCGACGGCAACCGCGATTCGGCCTACGTCACGCAAGTGATTCGTGAACAGCGCATCAGCGTGGTCAAGTTCGTCCCGGCGTTGTTGCAGCAGTTCCTCGAGCAGGAAGACGTCAGCAGCTGCACCAGCCTCACCGACGTGTTCTGCGGCGGCGGCGACCTGACCATCGCCATGGTCCGTGCCGTGCGCGATCGCTTGCCGTGGGTGCGCCTGCACAATGTGTACGGCCCGACCGAAACCACGGTCGACAACAGCGCCTGGACCCTCGAACCCCATGAACCGCTGCCCGAGCGGGTCATCCCGATCGGCAAGGCACTGTGCAACACGCGGCTGTATGTGCTCGATCGCAACGATCAGCCGGTGCCACTGGGCGTCAGCGGCGAGCTGCACATCGCGGGCGTTGGCGTCGCCCGCGGTTATCACCAGTTGGCGCAGATCCAGGCCGAACGCTTTATCGACAGCCCATTTGTGGCGGGTGATCGCTTGTATCGCAGCGGCGATCGGGTGCGCTATCAGGCAGACGGCAATCTCGAGTTTCTCGGCCGCACCGACTTCCAGCTGAAACTGCGCGGCCTGCGTCTGGAACCGGGAGAAATCGAAGCGCGGCTGCTCGAGCATGCTGCCGTGCGCCAGGCCGTGGTGCTGGTGCGCGATGAGCGCCTGGTCGCCTATTTCACCGTGGGCGAAGGCCACCCGGCGCCTGCCATCGACGCGCTGCGTGAGCATGTCTTGCAGCAATTGCCCGAGTACATGGTGCCAGCCGCCTTCGTGCTGCTGGCGGCGATGCCACTGACGCCGAATGACAAGGTTGATCGCAAAGCCTTGCCGGCCCCCGGCGCCGAACACCTGCTCAGCCGCGCCTACGTGGCGCCGGAGGGCGACCTCGAACAGGCCGTGGCGCGGGTCTGGGCCGAGACGCTGGGCATCGAGCAGATCGGGCGCAACGACAATTTCTTCGAGTTGGGCGGGCATTCGTTGCTGGCGGTCAGTCTGGTGGCACGCATGCGTCAGGCCGGGCTGCACGTCGACGCCCGCACGCTGTTCAGTCAGCCGACGCTGGCGGCACTGGCGGCGCAGACCTCGCGGCAGACGCACAAGGTCGACATCGCGCCCACCACCATTCCGCAGCTCAACCGCAAGCGGCGGATCTGACCGGGCCAGGGCGTCTGCGCTGCTGTGCGGAGCGGGGCTTGTCCCGGCTTCCCATGTCAGACAGCGCCGCGCCGATGTTTTAGTTTTTCCGGGCTGCGCGCGGTGAGCACGGACTCGCTGCTGCGTGCGCCTTTTTTCTTGTCTTTACAGCAGGTTATCCCATGCATTTCAGCGAACTGATGGCAGTTATTTCGACCCATGCGATCCGCCTTCAACAGGAAGATGAAGACCTGGTCATTCTGGGCAGTGACGACGCGCTGGATGATGCGTTGTGGGACAGCCTCGCCGCTCACAAGGCGCAACTGCTGGAACTGGTCGCGCAGCACAACGGTGACTGGTTGAGTCCGGCGTATCGCATCACCCCGGACATGCTGCCGCTGGTGGCGCTCGATCAGGTCAGCCTCGACCGCATTGTCGCCGGTGTGCCGGGCGGTGCGGCGAATGTGCAGGACATCTACCCCTTGGCGCCCTTGCAAGAGGGCATGCTTTATCTGCATCTGGCGGCAGCGGCGGGCGACCCGTACGTGTCGCAGGCGCGCTTTGCCTTTGCCAATCGTGAGCGCCTGCAAGCCTTTGCCGATGCGCTGCAATGGATGATCGGCCGCCACGACATCCTGCGCACTTCGTTTGTCTGGGAGCGCCTGGACGAACCGTTGCAAGTGGTCCAGCGCAAGGCTGCGCTGCACTGCGAAGAGCTCGAATTGAACGGCAATGGCGAGGTGCTCGAGCAACTGTTACAGCGCCACGACCCGCAGCATTTCCGTCTCGATGTGCGGCAGGCACCGCTGCTGCGCCTGGTGTTTGCCGACGATCCGGGCAATGGCCGCGTGGTTGCCTTGTTGCTGTTCCATCACCTGATCATGGATCACCTCGCGCTGGACGTGATCCGTCGCGAAGCCCAGGCGTTTCTGCTCGGGCACAGCGCGCAAGTGGCGGCGCCAGTGCCGTATCGCGATCATCTGGCGCGGGCGCGGCTGGCCGCAAATGAATCGGCCCACGAGGAATTTTTCCGCGAGATGCTCGCCGACATCGACGAGCCGACGCTGCCCTGCGGCTTGCGCGATGTGCAGGGCGACGGCCACTCGATCGAAGAAGTCTCGCTGCTGCTCGACGGCGCCCTGAGTCGCCAATTGCGCGAGCAGGCGCGGCAACTGGGGGTGAGCGTGGCCAGTGTCATGCACCTGGCCCTGGCGCGGGTTCTCGGCGAATTGTCCGGGCGCACGGCGGTGGTGTTCGGCACCGTGCTGCTCGGGCGCATGGCGGCCGGCGAGGGTGGTGAACACGCGCTGGGGATGTTCATCAACACCTTGCCACTGCGGGTCGATGTCGGCGCCGACGACGTGCGCGCCGGCGTGCTGTTGACCCACCGCCGCCTGACCGCGCTGCTCGGCCATGAGCAAGCCTCGCTGGCGCTGGCGCAACGTTGCAGTGCGGTGGCAGTGCCGACGCCGCTGTTCAGCGCGATCCTCAACTACCGTCACAGCAGCGTCGATGAAGTCGCCGAAATCATCGAGATCGCCCCGGGCGTGCAAGTGCTGGGCGCGCGCGAACGTACCAATTATCCGCTGACCGTCAACATCGATGACCTGGGCGAAGACTTGCGTATCACCGCACTCGCAGAGTCGAGTCTGGGCGCGCAACGCATCGCCGATTATCTGCAGGCCACCCTGCAAGGCCTGGTCGATGCGTTGCAGACGAGCATGCCGACGCCGCTGCACAGCGTCCGGATTCTGCCGGCCGCCGAGCGCGAACGGCTCTTGCACGGCGCCCATGCAGCGCTTGCGCATTTCCCCGATACGCCATTGATTCATCAGCAATTCGAAGCGCACGCCCAGGCCCGGCCGGATGCCACCGCGTTGCTGTTCGACGGGCAGAGCCTCAGCTACGGCGAACTCAATCACCGCGCCAACCAGGTCGCTCATCATCTGCTGGGGCTGGGAATTCGCCCCGACGATCGCGTGGCGATCTGCGTCGAGCGTGGCCCGCAAATGATCATCGGCCTGCTCGGTGTGCTCAAGGCCGGCGCCGCGTATGTGCCGATCGACCCGGCCTATCCGCAGGAGCGAATCGCTTTCACCCTGCAGGACAGCGCCCCGGTGGCACTGCTGCTGCAAGCCGCCACCCGAGAGCGGGTCGGCGCGCTGCCAGTGCCGCTGATCGATCTCGACGATCACACTCTGCGCGGCGAATCCGAGCGCAATCCGCAAATCGCCGGGCTGACTCCGGCGAGTCTGGCCTATGTGATCTACACCTCCGGCTCCACCGGTTTGCCCAAGGGCGTCATGGTCGAGCATCGCAACGTGGCGCGGCTGTTTTGCGCCACAGCGCACTGGTTTCAGTTCAATGAGCGCGACGTCTGGGCGCTGTTCCACTCGTTCGCCTTCGATTTCTCGGTGTGGGAAATCTGGGGGGCGCTGGCCTTCGGCGGGCAACTGTTGCTGGTTCCGCAAACCGTCAGTCGTGCGCCCGATGAATGCTATGCGCTGCTGTGCCGCAGCGGCGTCACCGTGCTCAATCAGACCCCTGGCGCGTTCCGCCAGTTGATCGCCGCGCAGGGCCGCAGTGGGTTGCAGCATTCGCTGCGTGAAGTGATTTTCGGCGGCGAGGCACTCGAGCCCGGACTGCTCAAACCGTGGTACGCCCGGGTCGGCAACGCCGGCACGCGGTTGGTGAACATGTACGGCATCACCGAAACCACCGTGCACGTGACCTATCGGCCGCTGCAGGCCGCCGATGCGCAATTGGTCGGTGTCAGCCCGATCGGCGGGCCGATTGCCGACCTGCAACTGTACGTGCTCGATCCTCAAGGCGAACCGGTGCCGGTCGGTGTGACCGGCGAGTTGTATGTCGGTGGCGCGGGCGTGGCGCGCGGATATCTCAACCGTCCTGAGCTGACCGCCGAGCGCTTCATTCGGGATCCGTTCAGCCGCGCCGCCGATGCGCGCCTGTACAAAACCGGGGATCTGGCGCGCTGGGCCGCCGACGGCAGTCTCGACTATCTGGGGCGCAACGATGATCAGGTGAAGATCCGCGGTTTTCGCATTGAGCTCGGCGAGATCCAGGCACGCCTGTCGGCCTGCGCCGGTGTGCGCGACGCCGTGGTCATCGCCCGCGAAGACAGCCCCGGCGACACGCGACTGGTGGCGTACTGGACCGCTGCCGAAGGCGAAGAACCGAGCGTGGCGCAGCTGCGCGATACGCTGCTCGACTCGCTGGCGGACTACATGGTGCCCAGCGCCTTCGTGCGCCTCGACGCCTTGCCGCTGACCGCCAACGGCAAACTCGACCGCAAGGCACTGCCGGCGCCGGACAGTGATGCGTTTGCGCGACGCGGATTCGAAATGCCCCAAGGCGCGGTGGAAAGCCTGATTGCCGGCATTTGGCAGAGCCTGCTCGGGGTCGAGCAGGTGGGTCGGCATGACAACTTTTTCGAGCTCGGCGGGCATTCCCTGCTGGCGGTGAAGCTGATCGAACGCATGCGTCAACACGACTTGCACTGCGATGTGCGAGTGCTGTTCGGCCAGCCAAGCGTGGCGGCGCTGGCGGCTACCCTCGGCGCGACACAAGTGCATGCCGTACCGGCCAATCGTATCGAAGCCGGTTGCACGGCGATCACCCCGGAGCAATTGCCGTTGGCCGATCTCGATCAGGCTGGCATCGACACAGTGATCGCCAGTGTGCCCGGCGGTGTCGGCAATGTTCAGGACATCTACGCACTGGCACCGTTGCAGGCGGGCATTCTCTACCACCACCTCGCCAGCCACAGCGGCGATCCCTACGTGCTGCAGGCGCAATTTGCCTTTGCCGGCCTGGCGCAGATCAAGGACTTCGTGCGCGCCTTGAACAGCGTGATTACCCGTCATGACATTCTGCGCACCAGCGTGGTCTGGGAGGGGCTGGAGGCGCCGGTGCAAGTGGTCTGGCGCGGGGCGCCGCTGAATCTTGAGCGGGTCGATGCCGACGAGCTTGCCGGCGACGCACTGGAGCAGATGCAGGCGCGTTTCGATCCGCGTCACTATCGCCTCGATCTGACCCAGGCGCCGCTGATGCGTTTTGCCTATACCGAAGACCAGGCCAATCAGCGCTGGGTCGGCATCCTGCTGATGCATCACATCGTCCTCGACCACACCGCACTCGAAGTGCTGGTGGCGGAAATGAACGACCTGCTGCTCGGGCGCACGGATGATCTGCCGCCAGCCGTGCAATACCGCAATTACGTGGCCCAGGCCCGCGCGGGCGCCGATGACGAAGCGCACGCGGAGTTCTTTCGCGACATGCTCGGCGACATCAGCGAGCCGACACTGGCGTTCGGTGTGCAGGATGTGCTCGGCGACGGCAGCGCCATCGTTGACAGCCAATTGGCCCTCGACGATGGCCTCGGACAACGTTTGCGCGGGGTGTCGCGGCGCCTCGGCATCAGCATCGCCAGTCTCGTGCATCAGGCCTGGGCGCAGGTGCTGGCGCAGTTTTCCGGTCAGCAGGACGTGGTCTTCGGCACCGTTCTGCTGGGTCGCATGCAGGGCGGCGCTGGCGCCGATCGTGCGTTGGGCATGTTCATCAACACCTTGCCGTTGCGCGTCACTGTCGGCGCCGAATCGGTGCAGGACAGCGTGCGTGTCACCCACCAACGCCTGGCGCAGTTGCTCGGCCACGAGCAGGCGTCACTGGCGTTGGCCCAGCGCTGCAGCGGTGTCGCCGCGACGTCGCCGCTGTTCAGCACGCTGCTCAATTACCGTCACAGTCAGGCGGACGCGGCTGCAGTGGAATGGGACGGCATCGACATTCTCTGCTCCCGCGAGCGCAGCAATTACCCGCTGGTGGTCAGCGTCGATGACCTCGGCGATGGTTTCCTGCTGAACGTGCAGGCGGTGCCGCAGGTGGACGGCGTGCGGGTTTGCGATTATCTGCAAACCGCACTGCACAGTCTGGTGAACGCCCTCGAATACTCGCCGACGCTGCCCGTGCAGCAGTTGTCGATTGTCTCGCCGGGCGAACGCCAACAAGTGTTGTTCGGCTTCAACGACACCACGCAACCATTCCCGCCCGCGCAGACCGTGCAGCGTCTGGTCGAGGCGCAAGCGCTGGCGAATCCCGACGCCTGGGCGGCGGTGCAGGGCGAGCAGCGTCTGAGTTACGCGCAGCTGAACCAGCGCGCCAATCGTCTGGCCCAGCACCTGATCGGCCTCGGCGTGCAGCCGGACGATCGTGTCGCCGTATGCCTGCGCCGCAGCCCGCAGATGCTCGTCGCGTTGCTGGCAATTCTCAAGGCCGGCGCGGCTTACGTGCCGGTCGATCCGGCCCATCCCCGCGAGCGCATCGCCTATCTGCTGCAGGACTGCGATCCGCTGGCAGTGCTGGCCGAGGCCTCGACCCGCGACTTGCTCGGCACGGTGCCGCTGATCGATCTGGACAATAACGGCTGGGCAAATTTGTCCGACGCCAACCCGCAGTTGCCGGCGCTGACCCCGGCCCATCTCGCCTACGTGATCTACACCTCCGGCTCTACCGGCCAGCCAAAAGGCGTCATGGTCGAACACCGCACTCTGGAAAACCTTGTGCACTGGCACGCCGCAGCCTTCGATCTGCACGCCGGCAGCCATACCGCCAGCGTCGCCGGGTTCGGTTTCGACGCCATGGCCTGGGAGGTCTGGCCGGCCTTGTGCGTGGGCGCGACCCTGCACTTGCCACCGGCATCGATCGGCAATGAACACCTCGATGAATTGCTCGAATGGTGGCGCGCGCAGCCATTGCAAGTGAGCTTCCTGCCGACCCCAGTGGCCGAGTACGCGTTCACCCGCGAGTTGAGCCATCCGACCCTGCGCACGTTGTTGATCGGCGGCGACAAGCTCCGGCAGTTCCCGCGTAACCAGACCTTCGACGTGATCAACAACTACGGGCCGACCGAAGCCACGGTGGTGGCGACGTCCGGGCGCATTGAGGCGGGGCAGGCGTTGCACATCGGTCGGCCGATCGCCAATGCCAAAATCTATCTGCTCGACAGTCAGCAACAACCGGTGCCGGTGGGCGTGCAGGGCGAACTGTACGTCGGTGGCGCCGGGGTCGCTCGTGGCTACCTGAATCGCCCGGCACTGAGTGCCGACATGTTCCTCGAAGATCCGTTCAGCGATGAGCCACATGGGCGCATGTATCGCACTGGCGATCTTGCCCGTTGGCGCGCCGACGGCACGCTCGAATATCTGGGGCGCAATGACGATCAGGTGAAACTGCGCGGCGTGCGCATCGAGCCGGGGGAAATCGAAGCTGCGCTGAGTACGCACAGCGCCGTGCAAGACGTAGTAGTGCTGGTCCGTGACGGGCGCTTGCTGGCGTGGTTCAGCGAGCGCAGCGCGGTAGACATCGCTGATCTGCGCCGCCACTTGCAGAGCCGACTGCCCGAGGCACTGATCCCCGCCGCTTATGTCCGCGTCGAGGCGATGCCGCTGACCGCCAACGGCAAGCTTGACCGCAAAGCCTTGCCGGAGCCGGATCACAGCGCCTGGCTCAGCCACGAATACGCAGCGCCGCAAGGTCCATTGGAGCAGGCGTTGGCGCAGATCTGGAGCGATCTGCTGAAGGTCGTGCAGGTCGGTCGGCATGACAATTTCTTCGAACTGGGCGGGCATTCGTTGCTCGCCGTCAGCCTGATCGAGCGCCTGCGCCAGCTCGGCCTGAGCGCCGATGTGCGGGTGCTGTTCAGCCAGCCGACCCTCGCCGCACTGGCGGCGGCGCTGGGCAGCGGTCGCGAAATCGAGGTGCCGGCCAATCGCATTACCGATGACTGCCGCCACATCACCGCGGACATGTTGAGCCTGAGCGAACTGGACCAGGCCAGTGTCGAACGCATCGTCGCCACGGTGCCGGGCGGCGCGGCCAACGTGCAGGACATTTATCCTCTGGCGCCGCTGCAGGAGGGCATTCTTTATCACCACATCAGCGCCGGCGCGGGCGATCCGTATCTGCTGCAATCGAGTCTGGCCTTTGCCGACATCGACCGCCTGTATGCCTTCGCCAAAGCCCTGCAGGGCATTATCGAGCGCCACGACATTCTGCGCACCAGCGTGGTCTGGGAGGGATTGCCGAGCCCGCAGCAAGTGGTCTGGCGACGGGCGCCGTTAGCGGTCGACGGTGTGGCGCTGGACCCGGCAGAAGGTGATGTGCTTGCCCAGTTGCAAGGGCGTTTCGCCGCCCGGCACTGGCGCCTCGACCTCGGTCAGGCGCCGCTGATGCGCCTGGTGTATGCCGATGACCCTGAGCACAAACGGGTCGTCGCCATGTTGCTGTTCCATCACATCGCCCTCGATCACACGGCGCTGGAGGTGGTGCGGCAGGAGATGCAGGCCAGCCTGCTCGGCAATAGCGAGCCACTGCCCGCAGCAGCGCCGTATCGCAATTACGTGGCACAGGCTCGCCACGGCGTCAGCGAGCAGGAACACGAGATATTCTTCCGCGAGATGCTCGGCGACGTCGACGAGCCGACCCTGCCGTTCGGTTTGCGTGAAGTTGAAAATGACGGCAGGGACATCGAAGGGCATGTCAGCGCAATGCCGCTTGAGTTAAGCAGGCGTTTGCGGGCGCAGGCGCGCAGTTTCGGGGTCAGCGCGGCCAGTCTGTTCCACCTCGCCTGGGCGCAGGTGTTGGCGGCCACCGCCGGGCAGCCGCGCGTGGTGTTCGGCAGCGTGTTGCTCGGTCGCCTGCAGGGTGGTGCGGGGGCCGATCGGGCACTGGGGATGTTCATCAATACCTTGCCATTGCGTGTCGACGTTGATGAGGCCAGCGTCGGTGCGACACTGCGCGGCGTGCATCAGCGGCTGGCTGCGCTGCTCGGTCACGAACACGCTTCACTGGCGCTCGCCCAGCGTTGCAGTGCGGTTGCCGCACCGTTGCCGCTGTTCAGTTCGGTGCTGAATTATCGGCACAGCGCCTCGCGCCAGTCTGACGAGGAGGCGTGGCAGGGGATCGAGTTTCTTGCTCATGAGGGGCGCAGCCATTATCCACTGACGCTGAGCATCAACGATCTCGGCGAGGGCTTTGATTTGTCGGTGCTGACGCCCGCCGAGGTTGGTGCGCAACGGGTCTGCGAGCTGATGCACAGCGCGCTGGCAGTGCTGGTGGCGGCTCTGGAGCAGGATCCCGAACAGGCACTGGATCGGCTGGTGATCCTGCCGCCATCCGAGCGCGAACGAGTGCTCACACAGTTCAACGCCAGCGCTGTGGCCTTCCCGCCAGCGCAGACGGTGCACCGCCTGTTCGAAGCGCAAGCGCTGCTCAACCCGCACGCGCTGGCGCTGCACGCGGGCGAACACCAGCTGACCTATGCGCAGCTCAATCAACAGGCCAACCGCCTCGCGCATTACCTGCTCGAGCTGGGCGTTCGGCCCGACGCGCGGGTGGCGATCTCCACCCGGCGTGGCCCGCACATGCTGCTGGCCATGCTCGCGGTGCTCAAGGCTGGCGCGGCCTATGTGCCGATCGACCCGGCACATCCGGCCGAACGCATTGCCTATCTGCTGGCCGACAGCGCACCGCTGGCGCTGCTGGTGTCCGGCGTGGAACCGGGCAGGGTGGCGGTGCCGGTGATCGATCTTGGCGACGAGCGTTGGCATGACCGGCCGGACCGCAATCCTGAAGTCGGCGGTTTGACGGCCGATCATCTCGCCTACGTGATCTACACCTCGGGCTCCACTGGCCAGCCAAAAGGCGTAATGGTCGAACACCGCACCCTGGAAAACCTGGTGCACTGGCACGCCGCAGCCTTCGATCTGCGCGCCGGCAGCCATACCGCCAGTGTCGCCGGATTCGGTTTCGACGCCATGGCCTGGGAGGTCTGGCCGGCCTTGTGCGTGGGCGCGACGTTGCACCTCCCGCCGGCGTCGATCGGCAATGAACACCTCGATGAGTTGCTCGAATGGTGGCGCGCGCAGCCGTTGCAGGTGAGCTTCCTGCCGACGCCAGTGGCGGAATATGCCTTCAGCCGCGAGCTGGGCCATCCGACCTTGCGCACGCTGTTGATCGGCGGCGACAAGCTCAGGCAATTCCCGCGTGACCAGAATTTCGAAGTGATCAACAACTACGGCCCGACCGAGGCAACGGTGGTGGCGACCTCGGGGCGCATCGCGGCCGGGCAGGCGTTGCATATTGGCCGACCGATTGCCAATGCCAGGGTGTATGTCCTCGATGGCCGGCAGCAGCTGTTGCCGGTTGGGGTCAGAGGCGAGTTGTACGTCGCCGGCGCAGGCGTGGCCAGGGGGTACCTGAACCGCGATGAGTTGACCGCCGAGCGCTTCCTCGCCGACCCGTTCAGCCATGAGCCTGGGGCGCGCATGTATCGCACCGGCGACCTTGTGCGCTGGCGCACCGACGGCACGCTGGAGTATCTGGGGCGCAATGACGATCAGGTCAAACTGCGCGGCGTGCGCGTGGAACTCGGCGAAATCGAAGCGGCGCTGGCCAGTCATCCGGCGCTGCAGGACGCTGTGGCACAAGTGCGCGACGGGCAGTTGCTGGCGTGGTTCACCGCGCGTGGGCCGCTCGATCTCGAGGACCTGCGTGAGCATTTGCAATCGCGCTTGCCGCAAGCGTTGCTGCCGGCGGCCTACGTGCGCCTCGACGCCTTGCCGTTGACCACCAACGGCAAACTCGACCGCAAGGCCTTGCCGGAACCGGAGCAAAGCGCCTGGCTCAGCCGTCAGTACCAAGCGCCGCAGGGCCCGGTGGAAACCGCGCTGGCGCAGATCTGGAGCGAGGTGCTCAGGGTTGCGCAGGTTGGCCGCCACGATAACTTCTTCGAGCTCGGCGGGCACTCGTTGCTGGCGGTCAGCGTCATCGAACGCATGCGTCAGATCGACCTGACTACCGACGTGCGTGTGCTGTTCAACCAGCCGACACTGGCGGCGCTGGCGGCGGCGGTCGGCAGCGGCCGCGAGATTGTGGTGCCGGCCAACGGCATCGCCGCGAACTGCACCTACATCACGCCCGACATGCTCAGCCTGCTGCAACTGGATCAGGCCAGCATCGAGCGCATCGTCGCCACGGTGCCGGGCGGTGCGGCCAATGTGCAGGACATTTACCCGCTGGCGCCGTTGCAGGAAGGCATTCTCTACCACCACATCACCGCCGGGCAGAACGACCCGTACGTGCTGCATTCACGGTTGACGTTCGCCAGTGTCGAGCGCGTCGAGGCGTTCGCCCGTGCGTTGCGTCAGGTCATGGCGCGCCATGACATCCTGCGCACTTCGATCGTCTGGCAGGGCCTCGCCGCGCCGGTGCAAGTGGTGTGGCGCGAGGCGCAATTGCCGGTGGAGGAAGTCGCGTTCGAGCAACTGTCGACGCGTTCGCTGGATCTCGGCAAGGCGCCGCTGATCCGCTTGTTGTACGCCCGCGATCCGGCGACCGGACAAGTGGCCGGCCTGCTGTTGTTCCATCACATCGCCCTCGATCACACGGCACTGGAAGTCGTGCGCGAAGAAATGCAGATCAGCCTCGCTGGCGAACAGCGCTCGCTGCCCCCGGCGGCGCCGTACCGCACCTATGTAGCGCAGGCGCGGCTGGGCATCAGTGAGGCGGAGCACGAAGGGTTCTTCCGCGACATGCTCGGCGATGTCGATGAACCGACGCTGCCGTTCGGTCTGCATGAGGTCAATGCTGCGGCGGGTACTTATGAGGAAGCGGCGCTGGCACTGCCCGATGCGCTGGCACAGCGTCTGCGCAGTCAGGCGCGACAGCTGGGCATGAGCGTCGCCAGCGTGTTTCATCTGGCCTGGGCGCAAGTCCTGGGCGCCACCTCCGCCCAGCAGCGGGTGGTGTTCGGCACCGTGCTGATGGGCCGGATGCAGGGCGGGGCGGGGGCGGATCGCGGGCTCGGCATGTTCATCAATACCTTGCCGCTGCGCGTCGATCTGGGCGCGCAGACGGTGCGCGGGGCCCTGGCGGCCACCCATGAGCAACTCACCGGCCTGTTGGCGCATGAGCATGCTTCGCTGGCGCTGGCCCAGCGTTGCAGCCGGATCGCCGCACCGGCGCCGTTGTTCAGCGCGATGCTCAACTATCGCCATGGCAGCGCGACGCCAGCGCAAGCGCACCCGGCTTGGCAAGGCATCGAGACCTTGCACAGCGAGGAGCGCACCAACTATCCGCTGAGCCTCAACGTCGACGACTTTGGCACGGGTTTCAGGCTCAGCGCGATCACCTCGGCGGAGGTCGGTGCGTTGCGCATCTGCCGCTATATGGAAACAGCGTTGCAGCGCTTGGTCGATGCCCTGGAACAGACGCCGCAGCAACCGATCGAGCAGTTATCGGTGTTGCCGGATGCCGAGCGTCAGCGCTTGCTGTTCGACTTCAACGCGACGGCGGTCGATTACGACTTGCAGCAAACCCTGCACGGTCTGTTCGAAGCTCAAGTGCTGCGCACGCCGCAGGCCGTCGCCGTGCAGATGGCTGATCAACAGGTGGATTTCCAGCAACTCAACGAGCGCGCCAATCGTCTGGCCCACCACCTGATCGGACTCGGGGTGCAGGCGGACTCGCGGGTGGCGATCTGCGTCGAACGCAGTGTCGCCATGGTTGTTGGCCTGTTGGCGATCCTCAAGGCTGGCGGCGCTTATGTACCGCTGGACCCGGACTACCCGGGCGAACGCATCGCCTACATGCTTGCCGACAGCGCACCGCTGGCGGTGCTGGTGCAAGGCAGCACGGCTGCGCTGGCCGGTGCACTGGCGGTGCCGGTGATCAATCTGGAGCAGGAGACCTGGCGCGATTTGCCGGCGAGCAATCCGCCGGTCAGCGGCCTGACGTCGGCGAATCTGGCCTATGTGATCTACACCTCTGGCTCGACCGGTCAACCGAAAGGCGTGGCCAACGAGCACGGCGCAGTGGTCAACCGTTTGCTGTGGATGCAGGATGCCTGCGCGCTGACGGCGGCGGACACCGTGCTGCAAAAAACGCCATTCAGTTTCGACGTATCGGTCTGGGAGTTTTTCTGGCCGCTGATGACCGGCACACGCCTGCTGCTGGCGCGTCCTGGCGGGCACAAGGAACCGGTCTACCTGAGCGAGCTGATCGAGCGCGAACAGGTCACGACTGTGCATTTTGTGCCATCGATGCTCGACGTGTTCCTCGCCCACGGCCAGACCGAGCGCTGTGCCGGGTTGCGCCAGGTGATGTGCAGCGGTGAGGCGTTGCCCGGCAGTCTGGTGCGGCGTTTCAAACAGCAGTTGCCCGCCAGTCAGTTGCACAACCTGTATGGCCCGACCGAAGCGGCGGTGGACGTCACCGCGTGGAATTGCGCCGGGCCGCTGCTGGACACGCCGGACAATACGCCGATCGGCAAACCGATCGCCAATACGCGGATGTACATCCTCGACGCGCAGCAACAACCGGTGCCGCAAGGCGTTGTCGGCGAGCTGTATATCGGTGGCGTGCAGGTGGCGCGCGGCTATCTGAACCGCGCCGAGCTCAGCGCCGAACGTTTTCTGCGCGACCCGTTCAGCGCCCAGGCGCAAGCGCGTATGTACCGCACCGGCGATATCGCTCGCTATCGTGCCGACGGCAATATCGAATACCTCGGGCGCAATGACGATCAGGTGAAGATTCGCGGCCTGCGCATCGAACTGGGTGAAATCCAGGCCTGCCTGAGCCGGATCGACGGCGTCCAGGAGGCGGCGGTAGTGGCCCGCGAAGACGTGCCGGGGGACAAACGCCTGGTGGCGTACTACACCGGCTCGCGGCTGGACATCGACATCCTGCGTGCGACGTTACTGCACGGTTTGCCGGACTATATGGTCCCGGCGACTTTCGTTCATCTCGATCGGTTGCCGCTCAGCCCCAACGGCAAACTCGATCGCAAGGCGTTGCCCGCACCGAATCAGGATGCGCTGATCAGCCGGCCGTATGAGGCGCCGGTCGGCGAGCTGGAAATCACCCTGGCGCGGCTGTGGTGCGAGTTGCTCAATGTCGAACGGGTAGGGCGGCATGACCACTTTTTCGAGCTGGGCGGGCATTCGTTGCTGGCGGTGAGTCTGGTCGGCCGGTTGCAACAGGAAGGCATGGAGGCCGACGTGCGGGCGTTGTTCGAACAACCGACGCTGGCCGGTTACGCAGCAATCACGGAAAGAATGGAGATCGTCCTGTGAACCTCAATCCCTTGTTGGCGACACTCAAAGCCCGCGACATCCAGTTGACGGTCACGGACGACCAGTTGCGCGTCAATGGCAACAAGCAGGCGCTGGGCGATCCGGCATTGCTGGCGTCGTTGCGCGAACACAAGGCGGCGCTGATCGAGCTGATCAAGGCCGGCGAATATTCAGCGGCCAGGGTCGGCCAGGTCGAGGTACCGGCCAATGGTATTGCGGCCGGCTGCACCCACATCACCCCGGCAATGCTGACCCTCGCGCAACTGAGCCAGGAGAGCCTCGATCAGCTTCTCCAAGGCATTCCCGGCGGCGCTGCCAACGTGCAGGACATCTATCCGCTGACGCCGTTGCAGGAAGGCATTCTCTATCACCACGTCAGCGCGCAACACGGCGACCCCTACGTCATGCAGGCGCATTTCGCGTTCAGCGGAGCGCAGCGTTTGCAGGCATTCGTCGATGCCTTGCAGACGGTCATCGACCGCCACGACATCCTGCGCACCGCAGTGTTCTGGGAAGGTCTCGACACGCCGTTGCAAGTGGTCATGCGTGAGGCGCGCCTGCCGCTGGAAGAAGTGCGGCTGGAGGCCGATGGCGGCGATGCGTTGGCACAATTGCACGCCCGTTTCGACGCCCGCCAGTTTCGCCTCGACGTCACCCGCGCGCCGCTGTTGCGGCTGGCGCATGCCTGGGATGAACGCGAGCAACGCATCGTCGCGATGCTGCTGTTTCATCACATGGCGATGGACCACTCGGCACTGGCGGTGGTCAGCGAGGAATTGCAGGCTTGCCTGAGCGGGCACGCCGCGCGGTTGGGCGCGCCGGTGCCGTTTCGCAATTACGTGGCGCAGGCACGCCTGGGCATCAGCGAGGCGCAACACGAAGCGTTTTTCCGCGACATGCTGGTTGACATCGACCAGCCGACGCTGCCCTACGGCTTGCAGAGTGTGCACGGCGACGGCAGTGACATCGTCGAATTCAGTCAGGCGCTCGAGCCGCCACTGGAGCGTCGCTTGCGCGCGCAGGCACGCCGCCAGGGCGTCAGCGTCGCCAGCCTGTTCCACCTCGGTTGGGGCCAGGTGCTGAGCGCCCTCACCGGGCAAGCGAGCGTGGTGTTCGGCACGGTGCTGATGGGGCGCATGCACAACGCCGAAGGCACCGAACGAGCGCTGGGCATCTTCATCAACACCTTGCCGCTGCGGGTCGACATCACGGCGCTGGCGGTCAGTGAGGCGATCAAGGCTACGCACGCGCGGCTGACCACGTTGATGCGTCACGAACATGCGCCGCTGGCATTGGCGCAGCGTTGCAGTGGCGTGGTCGCGTCGTCGCCATTGTTCAGCACGCTGCTCAACTATCGGCACAGCGCTTCCAGCGCCAATGCCAGCGCCGAAGCACTTGCCGCGTGGGAAGGCATCAGCGTGCTGCGTTCGGAAGAACGCACCAATTATCCGCTGACCCTGAGCATCGATGACTTCGGCGACCGCTTCAGCCTGACCTTGCTGGCCACCCGCGCCGTTGAGGGTGAACGTCTCTGCGCCTATCTGCTGCACGCAGTGGAACAAGTGCTGTCGGCGCTGGAACACGCGCCGGAGACGCCGCTGAATCGGTTGTCGGTACTGCCCGCCGCCGAACGCGAGCAACTGTTGCACGGGTTCAATGCCAGTCAGGTCGATTACCCGGCGGCGCTGCCGATCCAGCAGCGTTTCGAAGCGCAAGTGCTGGCGCGGCCGGATGCGCTGGCGGCGGTGCATCTGGGCGAGTCGCTGACGTTTGCCGAGTTGAACCACCGCGCCAATGCGCTGGCGCACCAGTTGATCGACTTGGGCGTGCAGCCTGATGACCGCGTTGCCATCGTCGCCCGCCGCGGGCTGCACGCGCTGGTGGGTTTGCTGGCGATCCTCAAGGCCGGCGCCGGTTATGTGCCGGTCGATCCGGCGCACCCGGCCGAACGCCTGCTGCATCTGCTGCGCGACAGTGCCCCGGTCGCGGTGTTGACCAGCGCCGATCTGCGCGACCGCTTGCCGCTGCTGGCGGTGCCGGTGCTCAATCTCGACCCGCGCACCTGGCCGCTGGGCATCACCCGCAACCCGCAGCTGCCGAATCTGCAGGCCAGCCATCTGGCCTACGTGATCTACACCTCCGGCTCGACCGGTTTGCCCAAGGGCGTGATGGTTGAACACCACACCCTGTCCAACCTCGTCGATTGGCACTGTGCGGCCTTTGACCTGTGTGCCGGCCGCCACACTTCGAGCCTCGCCGGATTCGGTTTCGATGCCATGGCCTGGGAGGTCTGGCCGGCGCTGTGCGCGGGGGCGACCTTGCACATTGCGCCGGCCCATGACGGCAGCGAAGACATCGACGCCTTGCTCGACTGGTGGCGCGCGCAGCCGCTGGACGTGAGTTTCCTGCCCACGCCGGTGGCCGAATACGCCTTCAGCCAACACCTGGAACACCCGACCTTGCGCACGCTGCTGATCGGCGGCGACCGCTTGCGCCAGTTCTCGCGCAACCAGCGTTTCGACGTGATCAACAATTACGGCCCGACCGAGACCACGGTGGTCGCCACTTCCGGGCGCATCGACAGCGCTGATGCGTTGCACATCGGCAAACCGGTGAGCAATGCCACGGTGTATCTGCTCGACGAGCAACAGCGCCCGGTGCCGATCGGCGCGGTCGGCGAGTTGTACATCGGCGGCAGCGGCGTCGCCCGGGGTTATCTGAACCAGCCGCAGCTGACCGCCGAACGCTTCCTGCACGATCCATTCAGCAGTGCGCCGCAGGCACGCATGTACCGCTCCGGCGACCTTGCGCGCTGGCGCTGCGACGGCACCCTGGAGTACCTCGGGCGCAACGACGATCAGGTGAAAATTCGCGGCGTGCGCATCGAACCGGGAGAGATCGAAAACCGCCTCAATCAGCTGCCCGGAATTCAGCAAGCGGTGGTCGTGGCCCGTGAGGATCAGCCGGGGCAGCCGCGGCTGGTGGCGTATTTCACCGAGCAGGCTCAGGTGCAGGCGCTGGCCGTGGCTGAACTGCGCGCGCTGCTGCTGAGCCAACTGCCGGAATACATGGTGCCGTCCGCCCTGGTCAAACTCGACGAACTGCCGCTGACCGCCAACGGCAAACTCGACCGCAGAGCCCTGCCGAAACCCGAACGCTCGGCGCTGTTCGCCCGCGAATACGCCGCGCCGCAGGGCGAAGTTGAGACCGCACTGGCGGACATCTGGGCCGAGGTGTTGCAGGTCGAGCGGGTAGGGCGCGAGGACCATTTCTTCGAACTGGGCGGGCATTCGCTGCTGGCCATGCGCATGGTCGCTCAGGTCAGGCAGCGACTGGGCGTCGAGCTGGTGCTCAGCGACCTGTTTGCCAACGCCGAGCTGGCGGCGGTGGCGCAGGTGTTGACCGAGGCCGGGCGCTGCACGCAACCGCCGATCCTGCCGGTACCACGTGAAACGGCGCTGCCGCTGTCGTTTTCGCAGCAGCGCTTCTGGTTTCTGACGCAGATGGAGGGCGCCAACACCGCCTACAACATCCCGATCGCCCTGCGCTTGCGCGGTGCCCTCGACGCCGCTGCCCTGCAACGCGCGCTGGCGCGTATCGTCGCGCGCCACGAGACATTGCGCAGCCGCTTCGCTCCGCTGGATGGCGACGCTCAGGTGCTGATCGCGCCGGTCGACAGCGGCCTGCTGTTGCGCGTCGAGGATCTGCGCCAGCACTCGCAGGCGGACGAGGCATTGCAGGCACTGATTCAGGGCGAAGCCTCGGGGCCGTTCGATCTGCTTGATGACCCGCTGATACGCGGACGTCTGGTGCGTCTGGCCGATGATCATCACGTGCTGCTGCTGACCTTGCACCACATCATTTCTGACGGTTGGTCGATGGGCGTGCTGACCCGTGAACTGATGGCGCTGTATCAGGCATTCAGTCAGGGCGAAGACGATCCGTTGCCGGCGCTGACCCTGCAATACAGTGACTACGCGGTGTGGCAGCGGCGCTGGTTGAGCGGGGAGGTATTGCAGCGTCAGAGCGAATACTGGCAACGCACCTTGCGCGAGGTGCCGGCCTTGCTCACCCTGCCCACCGATCGGCCGCGACCGGCGCAGCAGGACTACGCCGGCAGCAGCATTGACCTGCAACTGGATGAGCGTTTGAGCGCCGGGCTCAAGGCCTTGAGCCAGCGCCACGGCGTGACGTTGTACATGACCCTGCTCAGCGCCTGGGCAGTATTGCTCGGGCGTCTGGCCGGGCAGACCGATGTGGTCGTCGGCTCGCCGGTGGCCAACCGCAATCGGGTCGAAGTCGAGGGCATGATCGGCCTGTTCGTCAACACCCTGGCGCTGCGCATCGATACCTCCGGCGAGTTGACCGGCGCAGCGCTGCTGGCGCGGGTCAAGGCGCTGACGTTGCAAGCCCAGGCGCATCAGGATCTGCCGTTCGAACAAGTGGTGGAAATCACCCGGCCGGTGCGAAGTCTGGCGCACAGTCCGTTGTTCCAGACCATGTTCAACTGGCGCAACAGCGACGGCCCGGCGCTGGCCCTGGGCGATCTGACCCTGGAAGCGGTGGCCGAGCCGAGTCACTTTGCCAAGTTCGACCTGACCTTGACCCTCGGCGACACGCCCGAGGGCATTGGCGGCTGGCTGGAATACGCCACGGCGCTGTTCGATGAAGCCACGGTGCAGCGTTTCGTCGGTTACCTGCGGCAATTGCTGCAGGCCATGGTTGCCAACGATCAGGCGCTGCTCGATCAGGTGCCGCTGGTGCAGGACGAAGAACGCCAGCGCTTGCTGGTGGACTTCAATGACACCGAGCGCGAGTACCCGCAGAACGACACGGTGCAGCGGTTGTTCGAAGCGCTGGCCTTGCAACAACCCGACGCTGTCGCCGCGCTGCATGGCGAGCAGACGCTAAGCTATGCCGAGTTGAACCGCAGGGCCAATCGGCTGGCGCATCATCTGCTCGGCGAGGGCGTGAAACCCGGCGATGCGGTGGCGATCCTGTTGCCGCGCTCGCTGGATCTGCTGATCGCGCAACTGGCGATCGGCAAGTGCGCGGCAGCGTGGGTGCCGCTGGATATTCATGCACCGAGCGAGCGTCTGGCGTTCATGGTCGAGGATTGCCAGGCGGCCGCGCTGCTGAGCCACAGCACAACCACGCTGACGTTTGCCGCACGGCGCATCGATCTTGATCGGCTGGCGCTCGGCGCTCAGCCCAGCCACAACCCGGATCTGCCGCAGTCGGCAGCGTCGCTGGCGTACATCATGTACACCTCCGGCTCCACCGGCATGCCCAAAGGCGTGATGGTCCCGCACCGGGCGATCACCCGGCTGGTGATCAACAACGGCTACGCCGATTTCAATCGGCAGGACTGCGTGGCATTCGCCTCCAACCCGGCATTCGACGCGAGCACCATGGACGTCTGGGGCGCACTGCTCAACGGCGCGCGAGTGGCGATCATCGAGCATGCCACCTTGCTCGATCCGCAGGCGTTCGGCGCCGAACTCAAGCGCAGCGGCGCGAGCATCCTGTTCGTTACCACCGCGCTGTTCAACCAGTATGTGCAGCTGATTCCCGACGCCCTCAAGAGCTTGCGCATTCTGCTCTGCGGCGGCGAGCGCGGCGATCCGGCGGCGTTTCGCAAGTTGCGCGCCGAGGCGCCGCAGCTGCGTCTGGTGCATTGCTACGGGCCAACGGAAACCACCACTTACGCCACCACGTTTGCCGTGCAGAGCGTCGCCGAGGATGCCGACAGCGTGCCGATCGGCGGGCCGATTTCCAACACTCAGGTGTATGTGCTTGATGGCTGTCAGCAACCGGTACCGTTCGGCGTTACCGGTGAGTTGTACATCGGCGGGCAGGGCGTTGCCCTGGGTTACCTCAATCGTCCCGAGCTGACGGCGGAGAGATTCCTCCACGACCCGTTCAGCCGACGGCCCGAAGCGATGATGTACCGCACCGGCGATCTGGTGCGCTGGCTCGCGCCGGGGCAACTTGAGTGCATCGGTCGCAATGACGATCAGGTGAAGATTCGCGGTTTCCGCATCGAGCTGGGCGAGATCGAAAACCGCCTGCTCAGTTGCCCCGGCGTTAAAGAGGCGGTGGTACTGGCGCGGCGAGACGGCACGCAAACACGCTTGGTCGCCTATTACAGCGCCGCCGATGCCGAGCTGCAAAGCGCCACGCTGCGCGCGTTGTTGCAGGCCCGGCTGCCGGAATACATGGTGCCGTCGGCGTGGGTGCGACTGGCGACGTTGCCGCTGAACAACAACGGCAAAATTGATCGCAAGGCCCTGCCGGCACCGACGCAAGAGGCAATGCTCAACCGCGTGTACGAGGCGCCGGGCAATGCCGTGGAAAGCCGTCTCGCCGAGTTGTGGCGCGAGGTTCTCCAGGTTGAACGGGTGGGTCGCCACGACAACTTCTTCGAACTGGGCGGGCATTCGCTGCTGGCGGTGCGGCTGGTCAACGAGATGCAGCAGGCCGGTCTGCCGATGACCCTGGCCGAGCTGTTCCAGCACCCGAGCATCGAGGCGGCGGCTGCGCTGCTCGCTGAACGTGACGGCGTCATCGAGGAGGAACCGGGGCTGATCGTGGTACGCGCTGGCGATCTCGGCACGCCGTTGTTTCTGGTGCATGAATTCAGCGGTCGCGACGTGTATTTCCCGGCGCTGGGACGGCACATCGATGGGAGTTTTCCGATTTACGGTTTGCCCGGCATCGAGTTCGGCCAGCCGCAACTGCGCACCCTCGAATGCCTGGCCACCCGCATGGTCGGGATCATTCGTCGCAGACAGCCCCACGGGCCTTATCGACTGGCAGGCTGGTCGTTTGGCGGGGTGCTGGCTTATGAAGTCGCCCAGCAATTGCTGGGGCTGGACGAAAGGGTCGAGTTCATCGGCCTGATCGACAGCTATGTGCCGCGCCTGGCCGATCCGCACAAGGCTCGCTGGAACGATGCCCACGTGCACAAGCGCCAATTGCTTCTGCATTGCACTGCGCATTGGCTTGGCCTTGGCGACGATGGCCAGCGCGGGTTGACGGCGCTGACAGCGTTGCAAGCCGAACTGGAAAGCCTGACCTTCGCCGAACTGCTCGAGCGCTGCCAACAGCAGCAATTGCTCCATCCCGAGTTGGCGGTTGCCACGGCAGCGGATGCCTGGCATTACCTTGATCGCGAAGTGGCGCACGGACACGCGCTGGCGCATTACCGCATCAGTCCGCTGCCGGTGCCGCTGCATGTGTTCCGCGCGCAGCAACGGTCGGCGGTAATGGCGCCGCTCAGCCCGACCCTCGGCTGGGCCGAAGATCTGCCGAATGCCGAGTTGCACTGCATCGATGTGCCCGGCGATCACCAGAGCATGATGAAAGCGCCGCATATTCAAGCGCTGGGTCAGGCCATCGGTCAGGCACTGGAGGCGGCCCAGGCGCCGGCATTGCCGGTCTATCAACCGTTGGTGACCATCCAGACTGGCGACAGTGCCCGGGCGCCGATCTTCTGCGTGCCGGGTGCCGGCGACAGTGTCACCGGCTTCATTCATCTCTCCGAGGCCCTCGGTTCCGAGTGGCCGATCCATGGTCTGCAACCGCGCGGGCTGGACGGCGGCGCGGTGCCGCACAGTCAGGTCGAGGCGGCGGCGCGGTTTTACCAGCGCGCTATTGAGCAACTCTATCCGCACGGCCCGCTGCACTTGATCGGACATTCCTTCGGCGGCTGGGTGGCACATGCCATGGCCGCGCAATTGCAGGCCGAGGGGCGCGAAGTGGCGTCATTGACGCTGATCGACAGTGAATCCCCCGGCGGCAACGGGGTGATCGGCAAACCCTACACCGCGACCGCTGCATTGCAGCGGCTGATCGAGGCGTTGCAACTGTCGTCAGGCACCTCCCTGGGCATCGATGCCGAGGTTTTCGCCGAGGCCGATGACGCCACGCAATTGCGTTTGTTGCACGAAGGCATGGTGCGTGCGGGGGTGCTGTCGGCGCGGACAACGCCGCAGTCCTTGCTTGGCTCGACGCGTACCTTCGCCAGCGCCCTGCGCACGGTTTATCAACCGCGTCAGCGTTACAGCGGCCCGGTGCGCTTGGCGCTGGTGGACGATCCGACACTGGATGCGGCGGGCAATCAGCGCGAGCAGGCGGCGATGGTAGAAGGCTGGCGTCGCGAGGTGACGGATCTGACGGTGTGGTACGGCCCGGGCAACCATTTCACGTTGCTCAAGGCACCCAACGTAATGAGTTTCGCCGCGTGGTGGCACGAGGGGCTGAAACGGCCGGCCAAGGCAATGCTCTCCTGATTGATGTGGACGTCTTGCAGCCCGGTCGCTGGCCGGGCTCAACCCTGAACGGATTTGTGGTCATTTATGGAAAAGTCGAAGTTGCGCAAAGTCGCTATGGGTGTGGCGCTGACGGCGGTGGCCGGGTTGTTGTTGTACGCGGTGCAGGCACCGGCGGAGGCGCCGCAGTATCTGACCGCGACGGTGGAGCGCGGTGATATCGAGAACGCGGTACTCGCCACCGGGTTGCTCGAGGGCATCAAGCAGGTCGATGTCGGCGCGCAGGTGTCGGGGCAATTGAAGTCGCTCAAGGTCAAGGTCGGCGACAAGGTGAAGAAGGGCCAGTGGCTGGCGGAAATCGATCCACTGGTACTGCAGAACACACTGCGTCAGGCGCAGGTCGACGAAGAGAACCTGCAAGCGCAGAAGCGTGCGACCCAGGCCCAGTTGCGCCAGACCAAGGCGTTGTTCGAGCGTTATCGGAATCTGCAGGAGGACGCTTCGATCTCCCGTCAGGATTTCGAAACCGCGCAATCGAATTACGAAGTGCAGCAGGCCAACCTGTTGTCGCTGGACGCGCAGATCAAGAGTGCGCACATTCAGATCGACACCGCCAAGGTCAATCTGGCCTATACGCGAATCATTGCGCCCATCGACGGCGATGTGGTCGGTATCGTCACCCAGGAAGGCCAGACTGTCATCGCTAACCAGTTGGCGCCGATCCTGCTCAAACTGGCTGATCTGGACACCATGACTGTCAAGGCGCAGGTCTCGGAAGCGGATGTGATTCACATCGCGCCGGGGCAGGAGGTGTATTTCACCATTCTTGGCGAGGACAAGCGCTACTACGGCAAGCTGCGCGGCACTGAACCGGCACCGCAGAACTTCCTCGAAACGCCGCCGGCCGGGACGCCGAAGCAGAACACGGCGGTGTTTTACAACGCACTGTTCGAGGTGCCGAACCCGGATCATCGCCTGCGCATTTCCATGACTGCGCAAGTCCGCGTGGTGCTCGACACCGCCAAGTCCGTGCTGACCATTCCGGTGGCGGCGCTCGGTGCGCGCAACAGTGACGGCAGCTATCCGGTGCGGGTGCTCGACGCCAAGGGCCAGGCCCAGGCCCGCACGGTGCAGATCGGGATCAACAACAACGTCAAGGTGCAGATCAACGACGGCCTGGCGGAAGGCGACCGCGTGGTGATCGGTGATCCGGTGTCCGCCGTGGCGGGGTCCTGACCATGGCCGAAGCCCTGCTGCAACTGAGCGGCATCACCCGCAGCTTTACTGCGGGCGACCGCGAATTCCTGGCGCTGAAAAACATCGATTTGACGATCCACGCCGGGGAAATGGTGGCGATCATCGGTGCGTCTGGCTCTGGCAAGTCGACCCTGATGAATATCCTCGGTTGCCTGGATTACGCCACCGCGGGCAGTTACAAAATCAACGGCCGGGAAACCCGCGACCTCGACAGCGAGGCGCTGGCGGAACTGCGCCGCGATTACTTCGGGTTCATCTTCCAGCGTTATCACTTGCTGCCGCACCTCAGCGCCATGCACAACGTCGAGATTCCGGCGATCTACGCCGGAACCCCGGAGCCGCAACGCCATGCCCGCGCCCGTGAGCTGTTGGCGCGGCTGGGTCTGGAGCGACACCTGACGCATCGGCCGAGCCAGCTCTCCGGGGGGCAGCAGCAGCGCGTGAGCATTGCCCGCGCGTTGATGAACGGCGGTGAAGTGATCCTCGCCGATGAACCGACCGGCGCCCTCGACACCACCAGCGGCAAGGAGGTCATGCACATTCTGCAAGAGCTGCACGCCGCCGGGCACACGGTGATCCTGGTGACCCACGACCCGAAAGTCGCGGCGAATGCCGAGCGGATCATTGAGGTCAGCGACGGCGAAATCCTCAGCGACCGCCGTAATGTGCCGGACAGTGACGCGTCGGCGAACGACGGTCGGCTCGCGCCGCACGCGACCGCAGTGCGACGTCTGGTCGCCAGCCTCGGGCTGTTCAAGGAAGCCTTCAACATGGCCTGGGTCGCGTTGATTTCTCATCGCATGCGCACCTTGCTGACCATGCTCGGCATCGTCATCGGCATCACTTCGGTGGTATCGATCTCGGCGATCGGCGAGGGCGCCAAGCGTTACGTGCTCAAGGACATTCAGGCGATCGGCAGCAACACCATCGATATCTATTCCGGGACCAGTTTCGGCGACAGCCGATCCGCCGCCATCGAAACCCTGGTGCCCGCCGATGTTGCAGCGCTCAATCAGCTGTATTACGTCGACAGTGCGACGCCAGTGGTCGGGCGCAATCTGCTGTTGCGTTACCGCAACATCGATGTCGATGCGCAGGTCAATGGCGTCAGCGATCTGTACTTCCAGGTGCGCGGGATCAAGATGGCCGCCGGCATTCACTTCAGCGAAAGCGATGCGCGGCGGCAGGCCCAAGTGGTGGTCATCGATCACAAGACCCGCCAGCGTCTGTTCGGCGAGCAGGTCGATCCGCTGGGGCAGGTGATTCTGATCGGCAATCTGCCGTGCACGGTGATCGGTGTGGCGGCGGAGAACAAGAACCTGTTTGCCGCGAGCAAATCGCTTAACGTCTGGGTGCCCTACGAAACCGCTGCCGGGCGCCTGCTGGGCCAGCGTTATCTGGACAGCATCAGCGTGCGCATCAAGGATGGCCAGCCGAGCAAAGTGGTGGAAGACAACGTCAACAAACTGATGCTGCAGCGTCACGGCACCAAGGATTTCTTCACCAACAACCTCGACAGCATCATGCAGACCGTGCAGAAGACCAGCCGCTCGCTGGCGTTGCTCCTGTCACTGATCGCAGTGATTTCGCTGGTGGTCGGTGGCATCGGCGTAATGAACATCATGCTGGTGTCGGTCACTGAGCGTACCCGCGAGATCGGTATCCGCATGGCGGTCGGCGCCCGGCAGTCGGACATTCGTCAGCAGTTCCTGGTGGAAGCGGTAATGGTCTGTCTGATCGGTGGCGCGATCGGCATTTCCCTGTCGTATGCCATCGGCCATCTGTTTTCGCTGTTCATCAAGGAATGGGAGATGGTGTTTTCAATGGCCTCGGTAATGACGGCGGTGTTCTGTTCGACCCTGATCGGTGTGGTGTTCGGCTTCGTGCCCGCGCGCAACGCTTCGCGGCTCGACCCGATCGAAGCGCTGGCGCGGGACTGACCTCGCGTGGTCAGGGGGAGGCCGCGCTGTCCTGCGGCGAATACATCCACTTCATCAGCGAGTGCCGGCCGCTGATGCCCAGTTTGATCGCGGCGCGCTTGAGGTAACTCTCGACGGTGTTGACCTTCAACTGCAACTGCGCGGCCAGTTCCGGCGCGGTGTGCCCGGCGAGCAGGCCGATGCACACTTCGCTTTCGCGGTTCGACAGCTTCAGCCCCAACTGCTGCAAACGCTCGTCGAAGCGCAGGCGCAAGGTCTCCAGCCCGCTGGTTTCGCTGGCTGGCGCCAGACTTTGCGCATCGATTTCAAGCGGCTGCACAGCGTTGATGTGTTTTTCCACCATCGGCAGCAGGACCGGGGAGATGTCCTGCAACAGGCTGCGTTCCTGAGCGGAAAAACGTTCCGACTGATCGTTGCGGTACACCGAAATCACGTAGCGGTAACCGTCCTTGCGCCGGGTCAGGTGCAATTGCGTGGCGTCGGCGGCGGTCGAGGATGGCTCGGGTGGCGGTCGGTCGCTGTGCTCGCTGAACAGGGTATCGGCTCGCAGCGCCTCGTCCTTCATCGGCTCGGGTTCGCAGCGCTGCGTCACCGGTTCGACGCGCATCTGGCGGATATGTGTGGCGTCCACCGCCAGTTGCGTGCGGATCAAGTCATGCAGCATGCGCGGGAAATGGCGGCTGCCGGTGCTGGCGATGACCTTGCCGATGTGCGGGAACAGGTGTGAGTTCATGTCTTCATCCGTGAGTGGCATTGGGCGGAGCGTGTTCCTGCGGCACCCGGCGTAGAGCTCCTTGGCCGGAAAAAATCTGCAGGTTTGGATCCTATCCTAGTACAACGTTTCAACTTGCGTTTAATCAAGCGCCAATGTGTGCGTTGCGATGATGCGCGATTTAAATAGTATGACGATTGGAGGCTAGCGCAGAAACACGTACTCTTGCCGCTGCGCTGCAAAGACCAAAACAACAACAGGAGTCTGTAATGCAACCGATTCGTCTCGGCCTGGTGGGCTACGGCAAGATCGCCCAGGATCAACACGTCCCCGCCATCCTCGCCAACCCGGCATTCCAGCTGGTGGCGGTCGCCACCCAGGGCAAACCTTGCGCCGGGGTGGAAAATTTCCAGTCGCTGGGCGAGCTGCTCGAGAACGGTCCGACCGTCGATGCGATTGCGTTCTGCACGCCGCCGCAGGGGCGCTTCGCGCTGGTGCAACAGGCATTGGCGGCCGGCAAGCACGTGCTGGTGGAAAAACCGCCGTGTGCGACATTGGGCGAGGCCATGGCCTTGGTCGATCAAGTCGCCGGGCAAGGCGTCAGCGCTCTGTTCGCCTGGCACTCGCGCTATGCGCCGGGCATCGCCGCCGCCCGTGACTGGCTCGCCAGCCGCACCCTGCAAAGCGTGCAGATCGACTGGAAAGAAGACGTACGCAAGTGGCATCCGGGTCAGGCGTGGATCTGGCAACCGGGCGGCCTGGGTGTGTTCGATCCGGGCATCAACGCCTTGTCGATCATCACCCACCTGCTGGCACTGCCGCTGTTCGTCGAAGCCGCCGAACTGCGCGTGCCGAGCAACTGCCAGTCGCCGATTGCCGCCTCGATCAAAATGTCCGATGCGCGTCGGCTCGACGTGCGCGCCGAGTTCGATTTCGACCATGGGCATGGCGAACTGTGGAGCATCGAAATCCGCTGCGCCGAAGGCGTCCTGCGCCTGGACAACGGCGGTGCCGTGCTGAGCATCGACGGCGTCCGGCAAAGCGTATCGGAAGAGGGCGAGTACGCAGCGGTCTACCGCCACTTCCAGCAACTGATCGGCGACAAGGCCAGCGACCTGGATCTGCAACCCTTGCGCCTGGTGGCGGACAGTTTCTTTGTCGGCAGCCGGGCGTTGGTTGAGCCATTTTACGATTAAGGCTCGATTGTCCGGTTTGAGTGGACGGTGAAACGCTTTTCAGCCGATTTATCCCTTTGCTGTGCGTCAGTAATCTGTACCCAACTTGAACGCAACAACAAAACTTCAAACTTGAAAAGGGACGTACACCATGACCACTCCAACCTACAACCGCCTGAACAAAGACGACGCTATCGTGCTGCTGGTTGACCACCAAACCGGTCTGATCTCGCTGGTGCAGGATTTCTCGCCGAACGAGTTCAAGAACAACGTGCTGGCGCTGGCGGATCTGGCGAAGTTCTTCGACCTGCCGACGATCCTCACCACCAGCTTCGAACAAGGCCCGAACGGCCCGCTGGTACCGGAACTGAAAGAGATGTTCCCGGATGCGCCGTACATCGCTCGCCCTGGTCAGATCAACGCTTGGGACAACGAAGATTTCGTCAAGGCAATCAAGGCCACCGGGCGCAAGCAGATCATCATTGCCGGTGTGGTCACGGATGTGTGCGTAGCGTTCCCGACCCTGTCGGCACTGGCGGAAGGTTTTGATGTGTTTGTGGTGACTGATGCGTCCGGCACCTTCAACACCACCGTGCAGCAAGCCGCGTGGAGCCGCATGACTCAAGCCGGCGCACAAATGATGAACTGGTTCTCGGTGGCCTGTGAGCTGCACCGCGACTGGCGCAACGACATTGAAGGCCTGGGTAACCTGCTGTCGCAGCGCATCCCCAACTACCGCAACCTGATGAACAGCTACTCGGCGCTGACGCAGCAGAAGTGAGTCATCGCTAACTAAAAAGCCTGCTTTGAAAGCAGGCTTTTTGCGTTCATGACCGCCAGGCCAGCCACCGTTCGTCCATTGTCGGGCACTTGTCATGCGCTGGCATTTCACACGTTCAGGTACCTATCGCTGAATCACATCGGAGACCGACATGGACATTGACGAAAACGCACCGGGCAACCAGTCGCAACAAGCCGTGACGCGCACCACCGACAACGAAACGGGGCATGATCCCAAGCGGGAAAATCTCGAGGTGCCCTTGCCGCCGGACGATGAAGCGCCGGTTGAGGAAGACATGTCGGATGTGGATGCGGCCAACTCGGTTTCGACCGAGCATCCGCCATCACGCTGATCGAGCGATTTGATCGATGCCTCCCACTCTGGAATTAGAGTGAGAGGCTCTCCCGCGCACCCTGATGCAGTTCAGTCACCGACATGGTAAAGACCAGTTTCGACCGGCCATGGTTGGCATATCCATGCGCCACATCCGTACGCGCTACCGCCGAACACCCAGGCCCGACAATCAGTTCGGCATCGCCAACCGTCAAATGCAACGTGCCTTTCTCGACGTGAAACAACTCGGTGGTGCCGTTCGGGTGACCGGCTGAAGCAAACGACTCACCGGGAAACAACTCCCAGCGCCACAACTCGAGCATGTTCGGGCCGCTGGTGCCGGCCAGCAGTCGTGCCGAACCGCCCAGCTCGCCGCTCCACAGCGTAGGGATGTCCTGACTGGCGATCAGGTGCGCCGCCGGGGTCGCGGCGACATTGACGAAGTCCGCCACGGACAAGCCCAGCGCCGCGGCGATTTTGCATAAGGTCGCGATGCTCGGGTTGGCCGAGCCTTTCTCGATCTCGACCACCATGCCTTTGCTCACGCCCGAGCGTCGGGACAGTTCGTCGAGCGTGATGCTCTGCTGTTTGCGTGCCTGTTTGAGCGTGCGGGAAACCGCTGCGCTGACGGTCTGGACGTCGGCACCGGCCTCGGTCGGTATATTGACTTTCTTGGTCATTGATCGCTAGCATCGTTGGAAATTCGGGTTTGAGGGGGATTCTGGGATGCTGTCTGTCGTGCCGTCAATCGATCCGGCTGTGGCGCAACTCGCGCCGGGCTTCAGAGCGCTGAGTATTGTCGTGCAAGCCGCACCTATTCTTGACGCTGAGGTGGCAGGTGTTGCGCTGGCCAGAGCCTGCCAGGCCGTCGCCGCCGGTGGCCCGCAGTGGGCGCCTGCGCATTTGCAGGCTTGGGCCGACGTGTTCCGCCAGTTCGGCGCCAAGCCGCAGCGTACGCCTTGCTCGGCCGAAGCACTGCGCAAACGCGTATTGCGCGACGGCAACTTGCCGAGCATCGATCCGGTGGTCGACCTGTACAACGCCATCAGCCTCGAATACGCGATTCCCGTGGGGGGCGAGAATGCTCAAGCCTACGTCGGCTCACCGCGCCTGGTCGTGGCCGATGGCAGCGAACCGTTCGACACGATGAAGGAAGGCCAGCCCGCGCATGAGTTCCCGGAAGCCGGGGAGGTGGTCTGGCGCGATGACCAGGGCGTGACCTGCCGGCGCTGGAACTGGCGCCAGGGTGTGCGAACCCGCCTTGACGCCCAGGCCCAGCACATGTGGTTCATCCTCGAAAGCCTGCCGGCCATGCCGCTGGAAGCGCTGACCGAGGCCGGCGACAGGCTGATCGAAGGTTTGCAGCAAATGATGCCCGGCGCCGAGATCGAAAGCATGTTGATCGGGCCCGGGGCGCGGTAGGTTCGATAATGTCACTGAATCTTCAGGCTGGCAGAGTTCCCTTGTAGGAGTGAGCCTGCTCGCGATCGCGTTAGGCCAGTCAACATCTTCATTGACTGGCGTGACGCTATCGCGAGCAGGCTCACTCCTACAGTTGATTGGGTTTTTTCAGGAGGAATGTAGCCTCAGTAAGGGCTGGCTGTTGGGCGCACGATCAGTTCGCTGACGTCCACGTCTGCCGGTTGTTCTACGGCGTAGGCAATCGCGCGGGCGATGGCTTCGGCGGGGATGGCGATCTTGCGGAAGGACTTCATCTCGGCGCGGCCACCTTCATCGGAAATGCTGTCGGCCAGTTCCGATTCGGTCACGCCCGGTGCAATGACGGTGACGCGTACATCGCCGCCGACCTCTTGGCGCAAGCCTTCGGAAATGGCCCGTACGGCGTATTTGGTCGCGCAGTACACCGCCGCGGTAGGGCTGACCGCGTAGGCGCCGATCGAGGCGATGTTGATGATCTGCCCGGCGCGCTGGCGCTGCATCAACGGCAGGCTGGCGGCGATGCCGTGGAGCACGCCACGGATGTTGACGTCGATCATGCGGTTCCACTCATCGACCTTCAGGGCGTCCAGCCGCGACAACGGCATGACCCCGGCATTGTTGACCAGCACATCGACGCGGCCGTAATGCTCCACGGCGAAATCGACGAAGCGCTGCACATCCTGCTGATCGGTGACGTCCAGCGCGCGGTACTGCGCGTGGCCACCGGCGCCGTTGATCTCCTCGGCAATCAGCGCCAGACGCTCGGTGCGCCGCGCGCCCAACACCACTTTGGCGCCACGGCTGGCGAGCAGACGTGCGGTGGCTTCGCCGATGCCGCTGCTGGCGCCGGTAATCACGATCACTTTGTCTTGAATGTTCAGCATGATGTCTTCCTCTTCGCGGTGCCCGGGAGTGGGCTTGGAAGAAGGTTAAGCGCGGCGGCTCACAGGCTATTAATCGATTCCTCCACGGGATTTGCCCAATTCTGCTGCATCGCTTTTCGACAGGTTTTCAGGCCCCGCGTGGCGCATCGCGGTAGGCACTCGGGGTGACCCCGACTTCACGGCGGAACACCTGGGAAAAATGGCTGGGGCTGGAGTAGCCAACCTCCAGGCCAATGTCGATCACGCTGCGCGCAGTCTCCAGTAACAGATGACGCGCGCGGCTCATGCGCAGGCGGATGAAGTATTGCGAGGGCGACAAACCGGTGGCGCGCTTGAAGGTGCGGCTGAAGTGGTAGTCGCTCAGCTCGGCGATGGCGGCCAGATGACCGAGGCTGAAATCTTCCGCCAGATTCGCATTCATCGCTTCAAGCACCCGGCGCAGTTTGTAGGCGGGCAGGGCGTTGTCGCGGCGCGGGTTGCTGTCCGGGTCGAGATAACGACGCAGCAGATGGATCGCCAATGCCTGGGCCAGGCTGTGCACCAGCAGTGCGCTGGGCTGGCGTTGCTCGGTCAGTTCGATGCGCAGTTGTTCAAGGATGAAGCTGACCTGCTCGTCACGCGCACCGGACACGTCGATGAACGTCACTGTACCGGCCTGTTCGCCGAACGCTTCCCGCGCCGCTTGTTCGATCAGGCCCAGACCGAGGTACAGGTGCATGACTTCGAAAACCTCACAGCCTTCGGTCTGCCAGCGCATTTCGTAGGGTTCGCGGGTGTTGGTCAGGAAGAAATCGCCGGCCGTGACCTGGCTCGCCTGCCATTCGCCACCCAACGAACGTTCCTCGACCCGCGCGGTGCCGGCCAATACCAGCACCAGCAGCGGTTCGGCCACGCATGGCACGCGAATCGGTTCGAGCAGGGTCTGATGGCGGAACAGTTGCACCACTGCATCCTTGATCTGCGGTCGCGGCGTGGTGGTTTCCGCAACACCGGGCAAATGCTCTGGCATGGCCTCGGCGGCGATGCGCGCGGGCTGGCTGATTGTCGGTGTAGCGGGGCTGGCAGAGGGCACAGGACGCTCCATCAAAAGCTTCGGCTGCGGATGATTTCGAAGGTTAGGGCGGGCGAACGAGAAACTCCAGCGCAAAACTCCGACAGTCCCGGCAATCGCCCGAAAGCCCGGCGGCGGACAGTGCGCGACAGTGAAGCCGTGTTTACGACCGCGCCATCAGGCGCAACACCGATTCGCTATCGAGGAGTTAAAACCATGACTGATTTCAATCACACCCTGCCACAAGAAGTCGCCGGTAAAGTTGCCCTGGTCACTGGCGCTGCCAGTGGCATCGGCAAGGCGATTGCGCTGATGCTGCACGCTCGCGGCGCCAAGGTAATTGCCGAAGATCTCAACCCGGCTGTTGAAGAGCTGGCTCGTCCCGATCTGCTGCCGCTGGTGGCGGACATCACCGAGGACGGCGCCGCCGAACGCGCAGTAGGCCTTGCCGTCGAGAAGTTCGGTCGCCTGGATATTCTGGTCAACAACGCCGGGATCATTATCAACAAAGCGGTGATCGACATGAGTCGCGACGATTGGGAAAAAATCCAGGCAGTGAATACCACGGCGGCCTTCCTGCACTGCCGCGAAGCGGTCAAGGCGATGATCCCGAACAAGTCCGGCGCGATCGTCAATATCGCTTCCTATGCCTCGTACTTCGCGTTCCCGACGATTGCCGCCTACACCGCCTCCAAAGGTGCGCTGGCACAACTGACCCGCACGCTGGCGCTGGAAGTCATCGAGCATGGCATTCGCGTCAATGCCATCGGCGTCGGCGATGTGGTGACCAATATCCTCAATGATGTGGTCGAGGACGGCCCGGGATTCCTTGCGCAACACGGTGAAGCGGCACCGATCGGTCGGGCGGCGCAGCCGGAAGAAATCGCCGAGATCGTGACCTTTCTCGCTTCCGACCGCGCCAGTTTCATGGTCGGCTCGGTGGTCATGGCCGATGGCGGCATGACGGTAACCGCAGGCTGATAGCGGGGCGGCAAGCCATGGGCACGTGCGATCACCTGCCCATGGCTTTACCAGAATCTGACCGACGCAGAATCAGGCAAATCTGCAGCATCTTTGATCTAGTCGTCGCTGGGTAAAACTGGCTAATCTTGCTCCGCAGTTGACCCACCTTCGTCTGCTTTCGAGGCCCTTTGCATGGATAACCGCGACGCTTCCATCCTCCACGACACGGCGGTGTATCGCGCCGAACTGGTGCGCTTGCTGACTCAACGCTTCGACGCGCCGGGCACCTACGAAACGGCGATTGCGCCGCTGCACGTGATCCGTCTCGATGGGCCGTCCGAGCTGATCCATGTCGTGCACCGTCCGGCGCTGTGCCTGATTGTGCAGGGGCGCAAGGAAGTCGGGCTGGGCGACGAACGTTTCCTGTATGACCCGCTGAATTATCTGGTAGTGTCGGTGACGTTGCCGGTATCGGGCCGGGTGATCGAAGCCTCGCCCGAGGCACCGTATTTTTGCGTCCGCCTGGATTTCGACCCTGCACAACTGACGCAACTGATTGCCGAATCGCCGCCGACCGGGGTGCCGCAGGAAGCCGGGCGCGGCATGTTTCTCGACAAGATCGACGTGACCCTGCTCGACACCATGCTGCGTCTGGTGCGCCTGCTGGATAACCCGCGCGACATCGGCATGCTCGCGCCAATGGCGTTGCGTGAGCTGTATTACCGCCTGCTGCGCGGCCAGCACGGTCATCTGCTGTATGAAATCGCGGTCAGCGATTCGCAGACCCACCGGGTCACCCGAGCCATCGACTGGCTGAACAGGAATTTCACCGAGCCGCTGCGCATCGACGCGCTGGCGCAGGTGGCCAACCTGAGCAATTCGGCGCTGCACCATCGCTTCAAAGCCGTCACCGCGATGAGCCCGCTGCAGTATCAAAAACAGCTGCGCCTGCAAGAGGCGCGTCGGCTGATCATCAACGAAGGGCTGGACGTCTCGAGCGCCTGCTACCGCGTCGGCTACGAAAGTGCCTCGCAATTCAGCCGCGAATACAACCGCCAGTTCGGCTGCCCGCCATCGAAAGAACTCAGCCGTCTGCGCCAGACCGGTTGACGGCCTGACGCCCTGTTTAACGCGCGGGTTCCGCCCACTCGTCACGAAACCCCAGGAGAAAATCCACAAACGCCCGTACCCGTTGTGGCACGTAGCGGCCGTGTGGGTAGAGCAGGGTATACGGCCGCGAACGGCCGGTGTACGGCTGCAGCACTTCAATCAGGCGGCCATCCGCCAGTTCCTGTTCGACGATGAAGCGGTACGTCTGAAACAGTCCGGCGCCGTGCCTGGCCAGCGTCACACCGCCGAGCACATCGTCGGAGCAGGAGTAGCCGCCGTCGGAAATCACTTCGCGGTCCCGGCCGTTTTCCTGAAACAGCCAGGAAATCCGCCGGCCACTGCTGGGCAGTTCGAACTGGATGCACTCATGCTCGATCAGATCGTCGAGGGTTTGCGGCGTGCCGGCTCTCTGCAGATATTCAGGGGAGGCGACCACCACCAGGCTGGCGTCTTCCAGCAGGCGAGCGATCAGGGTCGAGTCCGGTTGCGCGCGCACGCGTATCGCCAGGTCGTAGCCTTCCTCGACGAAGTCGATATTGCGATTGCCCAAGTGCACGTCCACCGTAACCTCGGGGTACAACGCCCGAAACTTCGGCAGCAGCGGCAGGATGCGGTGATGCCCGTAAGTGGTTGGCAGGCTGATGCGCAGTCGCCCCGACGGCGAAGTCTGCGCGCCCATGACTTCCTGCTGCGCTTCGACCAGTTGCGTCAGGGCCTGGCTGCATTGTTCGAAGAAGCTGCGGCCGGCGTCGGTGAGGCGGATGCTGCGCGTGGTGCGTGCGAACAGGCGTGAACCCAGGCGTTGCTCCAGACGCAGAATCGACCGGCTGACAGCCGCAGGCGTGACCCCGGCCAGTTGCGCGGCGGCGGTGAAGCTGCCGGCTTCGGCAGCCAGGCAGAACAGTTCGATACTGCCTAATTGCAAGTCTTCAAAATGGCGTTTCATTGTGGCTCGCACCGAAGATCGACGGACGTTCATCCTCTGTGTACCACAACCCACGACGCCGCCGGTATCCACCGGCGGCGTTGCAGGGGTTCGATCAATGGCCGGCGCTCTGGCCACCGTCGACATGCAGGATTTCGCCAGTGACGAACTTCGCGCTGTCGAGGTAGAGGATCGCTTGCACGATGTCGTCGATTTCACCCATGTGGCCGACCGGGTGCAGGCTGCCCAGCGCCTGATGGGTTTCCTCGGCGTGCATCGGCGTCTTGATGATGCCCGGCGACACCGCGTTGACCCGAATGCCGCGCTTGGCGTACTCGATAGCCAGGGATTTGGTCGCCGCGTTGATGCCGCCCTTGGTCAGCGATGCCAATACCGAAGGCACGCCATCAACCGCATGATCGACCAGACTGGTGGTCACGCTGACGACGTGGCCGCTGCCGTGCTTTTCCATCTCGCCGATGGCCAGTTGCGAGATATGAAAGAAGCCACTCATGTTGGTCGCCACGACCTGGGCGTAGTCCGCCTGGCTGTAAGCGGTGAACGGCTTGGCCAGAAAGATTCCGGCATTGTTGACCAGTGTATCGACGCGACCGAACCGGGCCACTGCGGCGCGAATCACTCGCTCAGCGGTTTGTGGATCGGCGATGTCACCGGCGACGGCCAGAATATCCGGGTCGCTCGATTCTTTGATCGAACGCGAGGTCGCGACCACGTGATGGCCAAGGGCGCGAAAGCCTTCGACCAGACCTGCGCCAATGCCTTGCGAGGCGCCGGTGATGACAACTACTTTTTTCGATGTGCTCATGATGGTTTCCTCTGTCGCTGGCCCGTCGGGATGGCGGGTGGCTGTTGGAGAGGACTTTAGAAAGTTGCGAGGAGTTGATAAATGGGGGCGCGGGTACTTCATTTGTACTTCGGTGTATCTAATCAGGGTGCGTTTGTAGGAGTGAGCCTGCTCGCGATGGCGTCATTTCAATCGATAGAAATGTTGGCTGACATGACGCTATCGCGAGCAGGCTCACTCCTACAGGGGGCATCTTTCGATTGTCCTGTTCAGGTGGACGGTGAAACGCTTTTCAGCCGATTTATCCCTTTGCTGTGCGTCAGTAATCTGTACCCAACTTGAACGCAACAACAAAACTTCAAACTTGAAAAGGGACGCACACCATGACCACTCCAACCTACAACCGCCTGAACAAAGACGACGCTATCGTGCTGCTGGTTGACCACCAGACCGGTCTGATCTCGCTGGTGCAGGACTTCTCGCCGAACGAGTTCAAGAACAACGTGCTGGCGCTGGCGGATCTGGCGAAGTTCTTCGACCTTCCGACGATCCTCACTACCAGCTTCGAACAAGGCCCGAACGGCCCGCTGGTACCGGAGCTGAAAGAGATGTTCCCGGACGCGCCGTACATCGCTCGCCCTGGTCAGATCAACGCCTGGGACAACGAGGACTTCGTCAAGGCGATCAAAGCCACCGGCCGTAAGCAGATCATCATTGCCGGTGTGGTCACGGATGTGTGCGTAGCGTTCCCGACCCTGTCGGCGCTGGCGGAAGGTTTTGATGTGTTTGTGGTGACTGATGCGTCCGGCACCTTCAACACCACCGTGCAGCAAGCCGCGTGGAGCCGCATGACTCAAGCCGGCGCACAAATGATGAACTGGTTCTCGGTGGCCTGTGAGCTGCACCGCGACTGGCGCAACGACATTGAAGGCCTGGGTAACCTGCTGTCGCAGCGGATTCCCAACTACCGCAACCTAATGAACAGCTACTCGGCGCTGACGCAGCAGAAATAAGCCTTCACCCACCGAAAAAGCCTGCCTCGAAAGCAGGCTTTTTCGCGCTCGTGAATTTGAAACGCGGTCACTGTAGGAGTGAGCCTGCTCGCGATTGCATCCACACATTCAACATCTTCATTGACTGGTGTACCGCTATCGCGAGCAGGCTCACTCCTACAGGAAAACACCTTCAGCTGTGGGAGCGAGCCTGCTCGCGAAGACGGCGGCACAGTCACCCGAGCAGTTCGCTGATCCACTGCACCTCTTGCTTCAACGCGCGGATTTTGTCCTGCGGCAACACCTGTTGCGCTCTCGTAAACTGCCCCAGCGTCTTCTGCCGCTGATTCAGCCTGCGTCGCCACTTTTGCACAAAGGCAGAGCTTTGCGTCTGCAGATGCAGCGGTCCGAAAAACAATTCCCGGGCATCGTAAGTCACCGGCTCAGAGGCTCGTTCGGCAACGATGATTTCGTAGTCGAAGCGGTTCTCGTGCAGTACCTCTTCACAGATGATCCGGTACCCGTTGTCCATCAGCCACCGGCGCAACGCCTGCTCGCCGCCGTTGGGCTGCAGGATCAGCCGTTCGTTGCCACTAAGGTGGGATTTGCCGCCGTCGAAAATATCGCGAATGGTTTCGCCGCCCATACCACAGAGGGTGATGGCGGTGACTGCATCGTCGGGTCTGATCGCCGCCAGACCGTCGGCCAGGCGCACGCTGATCTGGCCGTGCAGGTCGTTGTCATTGACGGTGCGTTGCGCCGCGTGGAACGGCGTCAACGCGACCTCGCCAGCGACCGCTGCTGTTATCAGGCCCCGGCGCAGCAAGGCCACCGGCAGGTAAGCGTGATCGGAGCCGATATCGGCCAGTCTCGCGCCAAGCGGCACATGGGCGGCGACGCGCTCAAGACGCATGGACAATGTCTGTTGGTTCAACGGCGACCCCTGTTCACCCGACGGTGGAAAAAGGGGTGCGACTCTGGCGAGCAACGCTGGCGCTGTCAAATCGCGCCGATGGAATTCCTCGAGCCATCGGCAGCGCAGCGCTGCCGATGGTGGCCTGCGTTTAGCCGGCGAGGGTTGCGTTGTCGATGACGAAGCGATATTTCACATCGCCCTTGAGCATGCGCTCGTAGGACTCGTTGATCTGGTCGGCGCGGATCAGTTCGATGTCGGAAACGATGCCGTGCTCGGCGCAGAAATCCAGCATTTCCTGGGTTTCAGGGATGCCGCCGATCATCGAACCGGCGATGGTGCGGCGCTTCATGATCAGGTTGAACACATTGGGCGATGGGTGCGGCGAGGCGGGCGCGCCGACCAGGGTCAAGGCACCGTCTCGCTTGAGCAGGACGAGGAAGGCGTCGAGATCGTGCGGCGCGGCGACGGTATTAAGGATCATGTCGAAGCTCTTGGCATGTGCCGCCATTTCCTCGGCATTGCGCGACACCAGCACTTCGTCCGCACCCAGCGCCTTGGCTGCTTCACGCTTGGATTCGGAGGTGGTGAAAGCGACCACGTGTGCACCCATGGCGTGAGCCAGTTTGATGCCCATGTGACCGAGGCCGCCGATGCCGACCACGCCGACTTTCTTGCCGGGGCCGGCGTTCCACTGACGCAGCGGAGAGTACGTGGTGATGCCGGCGCAGAGTAGCGGCGCGACGGCGGCCAGTTGCGCCTCGGGATGACGGATGCGCAATACATAGCGCTCGTGCACGACGATGTTTTGCGAGTAGCCGCCGAGGGTCCAGCCCGGTGCGTCCGGGGTCGGGAAGTTGTAGGTGCCGATCATGCCGTCGCAGTAGTTTTCCAGACCGGACTCGCAGTCAGCGCAGTGTTTGCAGCTGTCGACGATGCAACCGACACCGACCAGATCGCCAACCTTGTAGTCTTTGACGTGATCGCCAACCGCCGAGACGCGGCCGACGATTTCGTGGCCGGGCACGCAGGGGAATTGCGTGCCGGCCCATTCCGCGCGCACCTGGTGCAGGTCGGAATGGCAGATGCCGCAGAAGGCGATATCGATCTGCACGTCATGCGCCGCCGGCGCGCGGCGGTTGATCTGCATGGGCTCAAGGGGTTGGTCGCCAGCGTGGGCGCCGTAGGCTTGTACAAGCATGAAAGCATCCTCCATGGTTGGTTCGGGCGCTCATTGTTGCGCCCGGGTCCGAACGCGAAGTAGTGCATTTCTGTGAAATGCTTGCCTGATTCTGCCGTTGACTGCAGGACCGAAAGGCAGCCGTATGGCGACGGCTGCCGTTCAGGGCTCAACGCGGATTGGGCTGATCGTCCATCTCGGCGTTATCGGTTTCCTGACGTACGCGTTCGGGATCCAGCCTGGCATCGTCATCATCCAGCGGGATTTCGCCTTCGTTGTCGGGCAGCTCGTCGATGCCACGCTCCTTCATCGGATCGACCTCGGTACGCCCCGGACTCAGCGGATCCGGTGTAGTTGGGAGCGGATCGTCACCTTGCTTGCCTTGATCATTATTCATCTCACACCTCGCTTTGGCCGTTTTGTACGGCATGTGCAGGTTGGAGGTGCGGGCGATTTTCACCGTTCGATTTTTTTGCCTGCCTTCGGTCGCCTCGCAAAAAAGCGGAATTTCTCCGACGCGCGCGGCTCCATAAACCAACAGCCAGAGGCGAGGACGCAATGATGAGCAGCTCATTCAAGGTCGGCGATGCGGTGCGCTGGAATTCCGAGGCCGGCGAGATCCACGGCAGAGTGGTCAAGGTGCACACCCGCGACACCGAGTTCATGGGCCGCCACCGGCCAGCCTCGAAAGACGCGCCGCAATACGAGGTCAAGAGCGACAAGACCGGCCACCTCGCCATGCATCACGGCGACGCGCTGAAGCACGCTTAAAAACGTCCCAGTCGGTAGGGCTCGATGTCGGGCAATGCGACGGTGGCGCCTGAGATCATCTGCCCGATCATCTCCGCCGTCACCGCCGCCTGGGTCAGCCCCAGATGTTGGTGACCGAAAGCAAGCAACACCTTGCCGTCGCAGACCTGATCGATCACCGGCAGCGAATCCGGTAGCGACGGGCGAAAGCCCATCCACGGTGTTGCGCCATCAGCGTTCAGGTCATGGCGAAACAGACCTTGGCTCAAGCGCTGCAACTGCCAGGCGCGCGCCATGTTGGCTGGTCGCTCCAGTCCGGCGAACTCGACCGTGCCGGCCAGGCGCAGGCCTTCGCGCATCGGCGTCATGATGAACTTGCGTTCCAGCGAGGTGACAGGGAAGGGCAGGCGATCATGCTCGTGCGGCAGCATCAGGTGATAGCCACGTTCGGTGTCCAACGGTACCTGCTTGCCGGTCAGAGCGGCGGTGAGTTTCGTCGAATGCGCACCGCAGGCCAGTAACACGCGGCTGGCCGTTACACCACCATTGCCGGTCACCAACAAAACACCGTTTTCCTGCACGTAGCCGCCCTGAACCTGCTGCCGGAGAAAACTCACGCCGCTGCTGCGAGCCGCCTCGACCAGTGCGCACACCACCCGATACGGGTCGAGGAAATGCCCGGTACGCGGGAAAAACAGTCCGCCCTGAATTTGCTCGCTGAGCTGCGGCGCCGTCTCGCGGATCGCCCCGGCGTGCCAGTAATCCACCGGCACTTGCTGCTGCTTCAGGCGTGCCTGCAACGCCTCGATGGCCTGTCCGGATTCAGGTTTTTCAAAGACCAGTAAGGATCCGTCAATTTTCAGCAGATCCGTGCGCTGGATATCTCCGAGCAAGCGCTGCCACGCGTCGAGGCTGCTTTCGTTGAGCGCCCGCAAACCTGCGACGGTTTGCTGGAACGGTTCGGGTCGCAGGTTCAGCAGCAATCGGGTGAACCACGGCAGGGCGCGCGGCAGGTATTTCCAGTCCAGACGCAGCGGCCCCATCGGGTCCATCAACATGGCCGGCAAGCGCTTGAGGATCGACACGTCAGCGATCGGAAACACCTGTTCGGTGGCCAGATGCCCGGCGTTGCCGAACGAAGCGCCATGGCCCGGTTCCTGCTGATCGATGACCACCACGCGCAGGCCCTGGCGCGCCAGACGCAGTGCGCAAGCGACGCCGATGATCCCCGCGCCAACCACGGCGATGTCGTGCGAAGGATTATTCGCCATGGCGTGTCGTTTCCCGTTGACCATCGAGCAGCCGCCGCAGGTGCAGCGGGTTGGCCTGTTGCAGCGCCGTCGGCAGCAAGCTGTCGGGGAAATCCTGATAGCACACCGGCCGCAGGAAACGCAGGATCGCCGCAGTGCCCACCGAGGTGCTGCGCGCATCCGAGGTCGCCGGGTAAGGCCCGCCATGCACCATCGCCTCGCAGACTTCCACGCCGGTCGGCCAGCCATTGACCAGCAGGCGCCCGGCCTTGCGCTTGAGGGTTGGCAGCAACGCGCGCGCCAGTGCAAGGTCGGCGTCGTCCACGTGCAGGGTCGCGGTCAGTTGGCCTTCGAGGTGTGCGCAGACCTCACGGATTTCTTCGTCGCTGCTGCATTGCACGATCAGCGATGCAGCGCCGAACACCTCAGCCTGCAAACGTTGATCGGCAAGAAAATCCGCCGCCTCGGTGCTGAAGACATGCGTCTGACACTGATTCGGACCGCTGCCCGGTTTGCCAACCGCCACTGCGCGCGTGTGGGGATTGTCTTGCAAAGCCGTCACGCCTGTTTGATAGGCGCTGAAGATGCCGGGCGTCAGCATGGTTTGCGCCGGACTGCTTGGGATCAGCTTTGCAACGGCGCCGAGAAACCCGTCGAGCGCCGGGCCTTTGCGGGCAATCAGCAACCCTGGATTGGTGCAGAACTGCCCGGCGCCCAGCGTCAGCGACGCGACAAAACCTTCGGCCAACGCCTGCCCCCGATTTTGCAGAGCAGCGGGGAACAGCAACACCGGGTTGATCGAGCTCATTTCCGCATATACCGGAATCGGCTCCGGCCGCGCCTGCGCGGCTTTCATCAAGGCCAGACCGCCATTACGTGAACCGGTGAAACCAGCGGCTCTGATGCGCCAGTCGCTGACCAGTGCAATACCCACTTCGTAGCCCGAATCGAACAACAACGAAAACACGCCTTCGGGCAAATTGCAGGCCTTGACCGCTTGCGCCACCGCGCGGCCGACCAGTTCGCTGGTGCCGGGATGCGCACTGTGCGCTTTGACGATCACCGGGCATCCGGCCGCCAGTGCCGCAGCGGTATCGCCGCCGGCGACGGAAAATGCCAGCGGGAAGTTGCTCGCACCAAACACCGCGACCGGCCCCAGCGCGATCTGCCGCTGGCGCAGGTCCGAACGCGGCAGCGGTTGGCGCTGCGGTTGCGCATTGTCGACGCGCACGTCCAGCCATTCACCGGCGCGCACGGTACGGGCGAACAGGCGTAATTGCTGGCAAGTGCGGCCACGTTCGCCCTGGAGGCGTGCGCGCGGCAATCCGGTTTCGGCGTGGGCGCGTTCGATCAGTTCATCGCCAAGTTTTTCGATGTGCTCGGCAATGCATTCGAGAAATGCTGCGCGGTCACGCAGGCTGGTTTCGCGAAAGGCGTCTTGAGCTTCCCAGGCCACGGCGCAGGCCTGTTCCACCTGCTCGGCCGACGCCCCTGCGTACTCAGGTTCAAGTGCCTGGTTGGTCGCCGGATCGATCCCGCGAAAGGCTGGACGATTGCCCGCCACGGACTGTTGGCCGATCAGCATGTTGCCCGTCAGAGTCATGGTGTCTTCCTGTGAAATGAGCGAGGCCTGCCGCGAGTCGTGACGATCCGCGGCAGGTGGCGGTCAGGCGAAGTTCTGCTCGGCGGACCAGTTTTCGTACCAGTGCCGGAACAGCGAATACTGCTTCTCGGCGTAGCGGCGTTGCGAGTCGCTCAGCACATCGGTTTCGTTGAAGTGCAGGGTGTATTGCTTGTCGCCGTTGAGCACCATCAGGTGTTTGTAATACAGCACCAGATCACAGCCTTCGTCGAACGACGACAGCACCGCCAGCGCCGATTCCAGCTCCCGCGCCTGACGCCGGGCCTTGGCATCGCCCTGCGCCGCCTGCTTGCTCAGCGCCACCAGTTGCAGCACTTCGCGGGGCAGGGCGTTGCCGATGCCGGTGATGGCGCCGGTGGCGTTGCAGTTGACGAAACCGTGCACCACTTGCGTATCGACGCCGACCATCAACGTCACGTCATCGTCCTTGGAGGTGATGTTCTCGGCTGCATAGCGCAGGTCCGCGCCGCCGCCGAATTCCTTGAAGCCGATCAGGTTCGGGTATTCTCGCCGCAGTTCGAAAAACAGCTCGGCGCGGGTGGCGAAGCCGTAGTAAGGACTGTTGTAGATCACCGCCGGCAGCTTCGGCGCGGCTTGCAGGATGGCGGCGAAGTGCGCCTTTTGCGCGGTCGCCGAGGCGCCACGGGACAGTACGCGCGGGATGACCATCAAGCCTTGCGCGCCGACTTTCGCCGCGTGTGCTGCGTGGGAAACCGCCTCACGGGAGTTCACTGCACCGGTGCCGACAATGGTCGGAACGCCGGCGGCCACCAGCCGTGCCACGCCTTCCTGGCGCTCGGCTTCGGTGAGCAGCGGCCAGTCGCCCATCGAGCCGCAATAGACCACGGCGCTCATGCCGATATCGATCAGCTCGCGACCCTTGGCCACCAGCGCATCGAAGTCCGGTTTGCGCTGGGCGGTGCACGGGGTCATCAGGGCCGGCATGCAACCGGTGAAGATGTTGTCGCTCATGGTTCAACTCCTTGGCATTGCGTTTGATTCGAGGTGGAAAATCGGCGTGGCGGCTCAGATGCCCCACGCGAACGGCTCGCTGTCGTCGATCAGCAGGGTGCTGTCGGCGGTCATGTAGGCGCGCCCGGTAATGAATGGGCGAATGCGCTCGCCCTCCCATTCGAAACGGCCTTCAAACTGGCTGCCGGTGATGCTCGCCTGGATCCACGGCGCGCCGGGTTGCAATTTGTCGTCGGCGGCCAGGCAGGCGAGTTTGGCGCTGGTGCCGGTGCCGCACGGCGAGCGGTCGTAGGCTTTGCCGGGGCACATGACGAAGTTACGGCTGTCGGCATTGGCGTCATCGGCGAACAGTTCGATGTGGTCGATGACCGCGCCGTCTTCGCCAAAGATGCCCTGATCTTCCAGCGCTTTGAGCATCGCCCAGGTGTACGCCGTAAGGTGTTCGACGTTGTCCATGGTCAGTGTCTGGCCATGTTCGGAGACGAGGTAAAACCAGTTGCCGCCATAGGCGATATCACCGAACACGCGACCAAAACCGGGCACGTCCACCGGCACCTGTTTGCGGTACCGGTAAGCGGGTACGTTGCCGAGAGTGACCGAGCCATCGTCGTGCAGCGTCGCGCTGACTTGTCCCACCGGGGTGTCGATCTTGTGCACGCCCGGCTGGATTTTTCCCAGATGCTGCAACGAATTGATCAGGCCAATGGTGCCGTGGCCGCACATGCCCAGATATCCGGCATTGTTGAAGAAAATCACCCCGCAGGTGGCGTCCGCCGACACCGGCGGGCAATACAGCGCGCCGACCAGCACATCGTTGCCACGCGGCTCGAGCAGACAGGCGCGGCGCCACTGGTCATGCTGGTTGCGCAAGGCATCGCGTTTCTCGGCCATGCTGTTGCCGGACAGCTCGGGGAAGCCGCTCATCACCAGGCGCGTCGGTTCGCCGCCGGTGTGGGAATCAATGACGTGTACTCGTTTCATGAAGAGATCCCGTTGGATGATTTCAGTAGGCGCCGGCAGGGCGGGCGTTGACGGTGGGCGAGGGTGCAGGGCTTTCGCTTTCCTCGTCCTCGTCGTCCAGACGCAGCAGATGCGCCGGCACGCCGGTCGCCGCGCCCCAGTAGTAAATGCCCGTGGCGCAAGCGGCGACGACGATCGTGTCGAATGGGTGAGCGAGGATGCCCAGGCCGCCGAAGGTGCCGAGTTTCGACAGCACGATGGTCACCGCGTAGAACGCGATCAGCCACGCCGATGAACGCACCTGACGCGCCAGACTCAGGTGCGCCGTCGGCACGAAACGGCCGCAGAGCAGGTAGATGACAAACATCAGGATTTGCAGGCCGAGCAGCCACGACACGGTGTTCCAGCCCGACCAGTAGACGATCAGCGCGGCGATGATGAACGACACCGGCCCGAGCAGGCCCATGCTCTTGACCCGGAACGGGCGCGGCATGTCCGGCGCATTGCGACGTAGTGCAGAGACCGACACGGGCGCTACCGCATAACTCAATACCAGCGCCGCGGAGACCACGTTGATCAGCGCTTCCCACGATGGAAACGGCAGGGTCCAGAACACCGACAGGGCGAAGGTCAGCCACAGCGCCGGACGCGGAATGCCGGACTTTTCATCGATGTGGGTGAAGACCTTGAAGAAGGTACCGGTTTGCGCCCAGCCGTAGATCACTCGCGGGGTGGCGTTCATGTAGATGTTGCCGCAGCCGCTCGGCGAGATCACCGCATCGGCGACCACCAGCCAGGCCAGCCAGCCAACACCGAGCGCCAGGGCGATGTCGCGATAAGGCAGGGCGAACTCCTTGCTGATGCCCGCCCAGCCGTTGGCGAGCATTTCCGTGGGAATGCTGCCGAGAAAGGCCATTTGCAGCAGCACATAGATCAGGGTCGACAGCAGCACCGAGAGAATCAGTGCGATGGGAATGGTGCGCTGTGGATTCTTCACTTCGCTGGCCACGGAAATGATCGGCGTCAGGCCCAGGTAGGCAAAGATGATTCCGCCAGCGGAGACGGCCATTTCCACGCCAGACAGTCCGAACGGGGCGAATCCCTGAACCTGGAAATTCTCCGGTCTGAAGAAGGTGAACAGCACGCCGATCACCAGCAGCGGCACGATGAATTTGAACACGCTGACCAGATTGTTGGCCTTGGCGAAGGTCTTCACGCTGCGGTAGTTGAGCAGGAAAAACACGCAGAGCAGGCCGAACTGCACCAGCCAGCCGAGGATTGTCGGGTCGCCGCTGCCAGCCTTGGTCAGGCCGGGAAACCACGCCGCCGCGTATTGGCGCGAGGCAACCACTTCAATCGCCACCAGACTGGAAAACGCAATCAGCGTGATGAAGCCCATCAGGTAGCCGAGCAGCGGGCCGTGGGAGTAAACCGGGTAGCGCACCACGCCGCCGGCACGGGGCAATGCGGCGCCGAGTTCGCAGTAGACGATGCCCAGCAGCAACACGGCGAAACCGCCCAGCAACCAGGAGAAAATCCCGGCCGGACCGGCAATCGCCGAGACATGGCTGGCGGCGAACAACCAGCCGGAACCGAAGATTGCTCCGAGTCCGATAAAGGTGAGGTCGATCAATGAAAGCTGTTTTTTGAACTTGCCTTGGCCTGACATGGCATCGCCTTCTTGTGAGTTATTGGATAGGCAGTTGTGTCACGGGGGACGACCAGACTTTGCACCGGTCGACGGCGGCGGCGATTGATGTTTTTGCCGGTATCGATGACGAATTCAGCACAATGGCGCCAATGAATGCGCGGCCTCGACAGGGCTGCGACGTTGCTGCAATCTGCTCGCGAATGGCTTTTCTGGCGGTTCATTTCGAGGAGGAAGTCTTTGATGCAGTCTGCGTTTTCGATCCTGTGCCAGAGCACTGACGGCTTGCGTCCGCAGACGCTGGAAGAGATGGTCGCCGCTGGCGCGCAGCTATTGCCGATACTCGATGTGATCCCCAATGCGGCGATCTTTATCAAGGACCTGCAAGCGCGCTATGTGCTGGCCAATCGCACGCTGGTGCAGCGTTGTGGCTTGAAGGACCTGCGCCCGTTGCTCGGCAAGACCAGTGCGCAGGTGTTCCCGGCGCAGTTGGGCCCGGGGTACACCGAGCAGGATCGCAAGGTGCTGGAGGAAGGTTTCGTGCTGGAGGATCAGCTCGAACTGCACCTGTACGGCAGTCGCGAACCAGGCTGGTGCCTGACCCACAAACGACCCATCTACGATCGTGAAGGGCTGATCATCGGCCTGGTGGGGATCTCGGTGGATTTGCAGTCAGCCAGCGAAACCCACCCGGCGTTCGAGCGCCTGGCGGCTGTAGACGAATACATTCGTGGCAACTTCAATCGGCGGGTGACGCTGGCTGAACTGACGCGGATCGCCGGGATTTCCGTGGCGCAACTGGAGCGCTACTGCAAGCGGGTTTTTCACCTGACGCCACGGCAAATGATTCAGAAAGTCCGCCTGGAACACGCGCATCGCTTGTTGCACAGCGACTTGCCGATCACTGAGGTTGCGCTGCAATGCGGTTATACCGATCACAGCGCTTTTACCCGCCAGTTCAAGGCCTCGACCGGGTTTACCCCGCGTGAATTCCGTCAGGCGACCGGGCATTAGACCAACACCGTCAGCCAGGCCGAGAGCAGCAGGAGAAAGGCCAGTGCCGCGTTCATCCGCTTGAATGCCTGCGGTGAACCGAGCAGCCGTGCGCTGCCGACGCCGAGCAACGCCCACAGTGTCATGCACGGCAGCGACACCAGCAGAAACGCCAGCGACAGCACCAGCAGGCGCAGCGTTTTGTCGCCACCGCCTACAAATACGCTGACCACGGCCACCGCCATCATCCACACCTTGGGATTGACCAGTTGCAGCAGCGCCGCGCCGAATACGCTCAAGCCTTGTTCTTGTGGCGCATTCGGGTCCAGCGACGGCGGCGGACTGCGAAAGATCTGCCACGCCAGCCAGCTCAACCAGAGCACACCCGCCCAGGCCATCGCTTGCTGCACACGAGGAAAGCGCAACAGGGTTTCGCCAGCGCCCAGCCCGACCACCAGGACGATCAACGCCGCCGCCCCACAGGCGCCAAAAATGATCGGCAACGTCGCGATCAGCCCACGTCGAGAGCTGTGGCTCAACACCAGAATATTGGTCGGCCCCGGCGTGATCGAGGCGACGAAAGCAAACAGCAGAAAGGGCAGTAAAGAAGCCATGGTGCAGATTCCTGAAAGTCGAGACAGGACACCATGATCGTCAGGGGCGGGGCCTCAGTCTGGAAGATTTGAGCAGCGTTTGCGGTAATCCGCCGGGGTCAGTTGATAGGCGCGGCGGAACCAGCGCCCCAAGTGACTCTGGTCGGCAAAACCGAGCACGCTGGCGACCTGCGCCGGTGTCTCACCGCGTGCAAGCAATTGCCGCGCTTTGGCCAGTCGCAACTGGATCAGGTAAGCGTGGGGGGCCAGGCCGAAAGCGGCCTTGAACGCGCGGGTCAGGCGAAAGCGGTCCACGCCACAGGCCTGCGCAAGATCATCGAGGCCGATGTCTTCATAGGTGTGGGCATGCAGATAGTCCCGCGCGACCTGTGCAACCAGTGGCAGGCGCGGATCGAAGGCCTGACGCTTGCGCCAGTCGAGGTGGCGGGTGAGGGACGCCAGCAGGCCATCGATGGCGGTCTGGCGGACGATGCGCAGGTCACCGTCGTGCAATGCGTGGAAGGCTTGCCCGATCGCAGTCGACAGGCGCGGGTCGTGGCTCAGCGTGTCGGCAAAGCCTGGCTGACTGTCGGCGGGCGCCTCTTCGAACAGCGCGTGCAGTTCACGCTCCAGCCACCACGGATCGAGGTACAGCATCGAGTAGGTAAAGCCATCGTCGGTCGGTGCGTGCCCATCGTGGATTTCACCCGGCTCGAGCAGGAACACATGCCCCGGCGTGCTGCGATGACGCACACGGCGACAATTGAATTGCTGCACGCCTTGCTCGGTGACCCCGACGAGAAAGCTGTCATGCCAGTGCGGATCGTAGGCATGCCCACGGAAATGCGCACGAATCGACTCGATCCCGGTATCGACATCCTGGGACAGGGAGATCCAGTTGCGTTTGTCCATGGGGATCCTCCAGGGGCGGTTGAGCAGGGGCGTTTTCACAATACCGCGCGGGGGAGGAGAGTGTTTAGAAGATTTGTGCAAGCGAGGAGGGGGTTCGGTTCAGACTGGGTGTCTTGAATCGGGCGTTACCAGAAAATGCAGGCGAAAAAAAACCGCCTTCGCGGGGCGGTTTTTTTGTAGGCCTCGATTTGCGATCGAAACCATGTGCTTCACCAGCCACCCTAACCAGGATTGCAATGGTATGGAGTTTTACCGTTCCTTGCAACGGTTGATCAGACGTTAGAAACAAGCGCGTCTTCAGCCCTGCTAAGAATTCATATGTTTATGGTTGTTGAAGTTACCTGGCAGAAATAACATTTAACAAAGGCGTGGCGGTGTTCGATGAATAACGGTGTGAGTGGCGTTTTTGTCTTGGGGTTTTCAGGTTAATATGGCCGCGCTCAACTGATAGAGCGGCTGAGAGGTTTGGCCGGGGGCGCAAAAGGTTTTACGCCCTCCGACGCGGATTCGCACCCGTGCCGGAATGATGTCTCGAAGGGACCTCAACCGGCCGCCTCATCAGCCACCCTAACCAGTCGGCTGAAGGCACGCATGGTCCGGTAAGTTTGCTGGAGGTTTGGCCCCCAGCCTTGGAGGCCAAAACGTATGAAGCTTTTGCTGCGTACGCTGAGCCTTGTATGGAGATTGTTGAAAGCCTTGCGCTTTGACGAGTTCCTGCGAGACCGTTTTGACGACCTGAAATAAGGGTCGTCTGAGTGGGGAAAGACCCGTTTCGGTTTCGATCGATCCGGGTCTTTTTTTGCTTGCATAAAGCTGTCAGAAATACGATTTGTCAGTTTTGCGCTATCGACGTTGTAGGGCGTTTCACTTGAATACGTAAGCAGCAGCTTGTCGGTTGGGTAAACAACGGCCTTCATTTCTTTAATCATTGATCGCATCAATAACAACCATTAAGTCAATGAAGTTCTCATGTCCGTGGCGCAGCGTAAGATCGGCTCCATACCCAACCACTGCACCTCGGAGCACATCATCATGAAACGCCAGACTATCCTCGGTATCGCTTTCTCGGTTTTTGCACTGAATGCCTTCGCCGCCACTGAAACCGACCCGCTGTTCAGCGACGCGGTCGCCGCTACTCAAACCGACCGTCTGTTCAGCGACGCCGTAGCGGCCACCGAAACTGACCCGTTGTTCAGCGACGCCGTAGCCGCGACCGAAACTGATCCGTTGTTCAGCGACGCCGTAGCTGCTACCGAAACCGATCCACTGTTCAGCGACGCAGTAGCCTCTGACGGTTCCGATCATCTGCAAGGCAATCGGGTCGCTGAAGGCGGTGCCGATCGCTTGCTCGAACGCCGCACTGCTTGAGCGCAACAATGAGCGTCGACAGCGAATGCCGCCTCAACTACTGGCGGCATTCGTATTACTCAATCACCACCACCCTCAGTCAAACCGCCGTCGGCAGCACAGCCTTGTCGCGATCGCGGCCCCTGAATGTCGCCCAGAAACACAGCAGCACCGCCACAGAAAAACCGGCGGGAAACAGCCAGATACTTGTCCAGTCATGACCCGCACTTGAAGTGAAGTGGTCAGTGATCCGCCCTGCAATCCAGAACCCGATCAACATGCCCAATCCGTACGTGGCCAAGGTGATCAGACCTTGCGCCGAACTGCGGAAGCGTTCCGGTGCCTTGGCATCGGTGTAGATCTGTCCGGAAACGAAGAAGAAGTCATAGCAGACACCGTGCAGGGCAATACCGATCAGCAGCATGAACGCTTGATCATCGTTATTGCCGAAGGCAAACAGCACGTACCGCAGCGCCCAGGCAGCCATGCCCACCAGCAGGGCGATCTTGATGCCGCAACGATGAATGAATAGCGGTAACAGCAGCATGAACAGCACTTCCGAAACCTGACCGATGGCCATCTTCGCCGTCGGGTTGGTCACGCCAATCTCAGCCAGAAACGGGTTGGCATTCTGGTAATAGAAAGCCAGCGGAATGCAGATCAGGATCGAGGCGAGGAAGAACACCAGATAGCTGCGATCCTTGAGCAATGCCAGCGCATCGACGCCGAGCATCTGTTTCAGGCTCGATGCCCCTGCTGCAGTTTTCAGCGGCGCAGTGTTCGGCAGGCTGAAGCTGTAAAGCCCCAACAGCAGCGACGCCACAGCGGACATCAGAAACGTATTGCGCAAGCCACCCGCCGCGATGCTTTGTTGCGAGTCCCAGGCAAACACGAAGCTGATCACCACGCCGGCGACAATCCAGCCCACCGTGCCCCACACACGAATGCGCGAGAACTCCAGCGCCGGGTCTTTGATCTGCCGGAACGCTACGGCGTTAACCAGTGCCAGCGTCGGCATGTAGACCATCATGTAAGCGAGCACATAGGGATAAAACCCACTGAAATCCGCCGCGCGATAAAGCTGATAAAGCAATACCGCGCCGAGCAGATGCAGCACCGCCAGAATGCGCTCGGCATTGAAGAATCGGTCGGCAATCAGGCCGATGACAAATGGCGCCAGAATCGCGCCCCAGGATTGCGTGGCGAAGGCCATGCCGATCTGGCCACCGCTGGCAGCGAGCGTTGTCGCCAGAAAGGTGCCGAGGGTGACGAACCAGCCACCCCAGATAAAAAACTGCAAAAACATCATCACGCTGAGTCGCGCATTCATTACGTTCATTTCAGATCACCGTATTGTTTTTATGTCGGTAACGCGGATGAAATCAGTCGTCAGCCAGGCCGAGCAGGCGCCGGTTCGAAGCAGCGTCTGCGCTGACCCCGGCGAAATCGTCAAAGGCTTTGGTGGTCTTGCGGATCATGTGCCGTTCGATGAAGGCCGCACCTTCGGCCGCACCCTGCGCGGCGTCTTTGAGGCAGCATTCCCATTCCAGCACCGCCCAGCCGTTGAAGTCGTATTGGCACAATTTGCTGAAGATCGATTTGAAATCGATCTGGCCGTCGCCCAGCGAGCGGAAGCGCCCCGGACGGTCGACCCAGCCCTGATAACCGCCATAGACGCCGGAGCGCGCATCGGGGCGGAACTCGGCGTCCTTGACGTGAAACATGCGGATGCGTTGGTGGTAGCGATCAATGAAGCCGAGGTAATCCATTTGCTGCAGGAGCAGATGACTCGGGTCATAGAGGATTGCCGCGCGAGGGTGATGATTCACCGCTTCGAGAAACTGCTCGAACGACGCGCCGTCATGCAGGTCTTCGCCAGGATGGATTTCGTAGCACAGATCAACGCCAGCCTCTTCGAAGCAGTCGAGGATCGGCAACCAGCGCTTGCCCAGCTCGGCGAAGCCTTGCTCCACGAGCCCGGCAGGACGTTGCGGCCACGGATAGACGTACGGCCAGAGCAGGGCGCCGGAAAAGGTGGCGTGAGCGGTAAGGCCCAGACGCTGGCTGGCGCGGGCAGCAAGTTTCAACTGCTCAATGGCCCACTCGGTGCGCTCGCGCGGTTTGCCGCGCAGCGCGGGCGGGGCGAAGTCGTCGAACAGGCTGTCGAACGCCGGATGTACCGCGACCAGTTGGCCTTGCAGGTGCGTCGACAACTCGCTGATGACTACACCGGCGCGGGCGCAGACGGCGAGGAGTTCGTCGCAATATTCCTGGCTATGCGCCGCGCGCTGCAGATCGATGAAGCGGGTGCCGAGGGTCGGTAACTGAATAGCTTTGTAGCCCTGTGAGGCTGCCCATTCGGCGATGTTGGCGAGCGAGTCGAATGGCGCCTCGTCGGCGATGAATTGCGCAAGGAAAATCCCCGGACCTTTCAGGCCTGTCGCGTTCTGCTGATTACTGTTCATTCTGCGGGGCTCCTGTCAGTTGGCCGGGGATCTCGCTCCACTTCTCGGTGCCAAGGTGATTGGCGATCGCCGTTTCGATAAACGCCATGCCGCGCAGGCCGGTTTCAATGCCCGGAACCCCCGGCGCCTGATGGCCTTCGACGCCTTGTAAAATCGCCTCGGCGAGGTCGCCGTACAGATTTGCCATGGCTTCCAGATAACCCTCGGGATGCCCGGCGGGCAGGCGCATGCGCTGGTTTGCAGCCGCACTCAACCACGGCTGACCGACCCCGGATCGCAGAATGCGCATCGGCTCGTTCAACGGTCGATGAATCAGACTGGCCGGCTCTTCCTGACGCCATTCAAGCCCACCCTTGTCGCCGTAGACGCGAATCTTCAGCGGGTTCTCTTCACCGGCGCAGACCTGGCTGGCAAGCAATACGCCGCTGGCGCCGTCGTTCATCTTGAACAACATCGCCACATCGTCATCCAACTGACGGCCCACGACATGCGCACCGAGCATTGCGCTGATGAACTGGATCGATTGCCCGGCGACGAACTCTGCGAGGGAAAACGCATGGGTACCGATATCGCCGATGCAGCCGCCGATCCCGGATTGCGCCGGGTCGTCGCGCCAGCCGGCCTGTTTGTTGCCTTGCCCGGCAATGTCGGTGCTGAGCCAGCCTTGCGGATACTCGACGATGACTTTGCGCACGTGCCCGAGCACGCCGCTGGCGACCATCTCGCGGGCCTGCCAAACCATCGCGTAACCCAAGTAAGTGTGCGCAAGGCCATAAATGCGCTGACTGTTAACGACCACCGAATGCAGCGCCTGCACCTCGGCCAGGTTCAGCGCCGCGGGTTTCTCGCTGAACACATGAAAACCGGCGCTCAATGCCTCCCGGGCAATCGGTGCGTGCAGATGATTGGGCGTAACGATGATCAGCAGTTGCATGCGCTGCTCGGCGGGCAGGGCCGCCTCGCGGGCGAGCAGGGTTTGCCAATCGTCGTAACAGCGCTCGGTGGCCAGACCCAGCGCGGCAGCGGTGCGCTGATTATTCTCGGAGTCGCGGCTGAACGCGCCGCAGACCAGTTCGAAGCGTCCATCGAGGCCGGCGGCTTGCCGGTGGGCGCGGGCGATGAAGGAACCTTCACCGCCTCCGACAAAACCCATTCTTATTTTTTTTGCGGCAGCGTACATGGCAGTCGTCTCGGTTGCTGGGTGCAATTCTGATGAGTGATGTAACCGGTTACATCGTGGGCGAAATCTAGGCGTGAATTAGCCGAGTGTCAAATGCCAGCGGATGATCGACAGCGTTTCGATCCCTCGTCGCCTGCGGTAAGCTCCGCGCCTGATCGACATGAAGAATGAGGTGATTTTGTCCAATATTCGCGAAGTGGCTCGGCTGGCCGGCGTTTCCGTGGCGACAGTGTCTCGTACGTTGAAATCGCCCGAGCGCGTTCTCGCGCCAACCCGTGAGCGCGTCATGGCCGCCGTGGAGCAGGCCGGCTACCGGCCGAATCTGATGGCCGTGCAGTTCCGTTCGCGGCGCACCGGCAATCTGGTGATTCTGGTGCCGACCATCGCCAACACCTTTTTCGCCCGGGTCATCAGCGGCGCGCAGCAAGCGGCGCAGGCGGCCGGTTATCGCTTGCTGCTCTGCGACACCCAGGGCCGGGAAGAACTGGAGCGGCAATTCGCCGAGCTGGTCTACGCCTATCAGGCCGACGGCGTGATCCAGTTGCGCGCCTACGACCCGTTCGAAAACGCCCCGGCCGACGCCGATCTGCCGCCCATCGTCAACGCCTGCGAAGTGATCAAGGCCGGGCGTTATCCGACCATCAGCCTGGACAACGTCGCCGCTGCCAAAGCCATGACCGATCACCTGATTGCATTGGGACACCGACGCATCGGCCTGATCAAGGGCTCGAAGAACAGCCCGCTGACCCGAGATCGCCTGGCTGGCTACGAAGCGGCATTGCGCGAAGCCGATATCGCCTTCGACGAGGCACTGATCTGCCATGGCAACTTCACCCTCGAGGCCGGCTTCGCAGGCGCGGAAAAAATGCTCGCAATGGCTGAGCGACCCACGGCGCTGTTCTGTGAAAACGATGAAATGGCCATCGGTGCGCTCAAGCGCATCCGCCAAGCGGGATTGCGTGTGCCTGAGGACATTTCCCTGGTGGGCTTCGACGACATCCCCATGGCTGCCTACTGCGATCCGCCGCTGACCACGATTTCGCAACCGGCCGAATCCTTCGGTGAGAAAGCCGTCGAGATGCTGATCGCCCTGATCGAAAAACAGCCGCTGCCAGAGAGGCATGTCATCCTGCCGTTCGAGCTGACACCTCGTGGCAGCACGGCAACTCTCAGTGGACAGGGCAAATCACTGAAGAACTAAGGTAATGCGAAAAAGATATTGGATCGGTTTTTTTAAGATCGTTTAGTTTTGTCTCTCGACGAATCAACGCATCAAACCGATTGACCCCCGATTGCCATGACGGCACACGCTGAATCGATCAAAGGCTCATCAGGTTTGGTTCACACGGGAGTGAATCATGCCGCATACCCTCGACATCAGCACATTGCCAACCCTCGACCTGTCCCTGTTCGAAGGCACAGCGCAACAGCGCTACGAATTTCTTGAAAGCCTGCGCCATGCCGCGCGTGACGTGGGTTTTTTCTATCTCACCGGCCACGGCATCGACAGTAGCTTGCTCAAGCAGGTACAGGCGCTCGCCCGGCAATTCTTTGCCTTGCCCGACAGTGAAAAAAACGCCGTCGGCATGCTCAATTCGCCGCACTTTCGCGGCTACAACCGCGCCGCTTCCGAGATCACCCGAGGCCAGCCCGATTGGCGCGAGCAGTTCGATCTGGGCGCCGAGCGCGAAGCCCTGCCGGTGACTGCCGAGAGTCCATATTGGGCTCGTCTGCAAGGCCCCAACCAATGGCCGGCAGGGTTGCCCGAACTCAAGCCGTTGCTCCTCGAATGGCAGCAGGCGATGACCCGCATGTCTCTGCGTCTGCTGCGCGCATTCGCTCAGGCGTTGTCACTGCGCGCCGATGCGTTCGACCAGCTATACGGTGATAAGCCCAACGAACACGTGAAGCTGATGCGCTATCCCGGCCAGGCAGCCGACGCCAGCCAGCAAGGTGTCGGCGCGCACAAGGATTCCGGCTTTCTCAGTTTTCTCCTGCAAGACCAGCAGGCCGGTCTGCAAGTCGAAATCGAGGAGGGGCGCTGGATCGACGCGCTACCCCGTGAGAACACCCTGGTGGTGAACATCGGCGAATTGCTTGAGCTGGCCAGCAACGGATATCTGCGCGCCACTGTGCATCGCGTAGTCAGTCCGCCCGAGGGCAGCGAGCGCCTGTCCATCGCCTTCTTTCTCGGCGCGCAACTCGACGCCGTGGTGCCGCTGTATCCGTTGCCTACCGCGCTGCTTCGCGAGGCGCGGGGGCCGGCCAGCGATCCGCTCAATCCGCTGTTTCGCGATGTCGGCTGGAACTACCTCAAGGGCCGTCTGCGCTCACATCCGGATGTTGCGCAAAAGTTCTACGCCGACGCGCTGCTGCCTCCCGCGGCGGTTCGCAAAACCGCCTGATGCACCCCTCGATCAAGGACTGCGCTCATGATTAAAAAAGCAAGTTTGACCCTGACCGTGCTCGGCGCGCTGATGACGTCATGGGGCGCCCAGGCGCTGGAACCGTTGCGGGTTGCCGTGGACCCGGTGCCCCATGCGCAGATTCTCGCCTACATCCAGAAAATCGATCCGCAGCTCAAGCTCGACATCATCGAAATTCCCAACGGCATGAACTCCAACGAGTTGCTGGTGCACGGCGATGTCGACGCCAATTATTTCCAGCATCTGCCGTATCTGAAATCCCAGGAACAGGCCCTTGGCGAAAAACTGGCGGTGGCCGCTACGGTGCATATCGAACCGCTGGGCATTTACTCTCGGCGGCATAAAAACTTCGCTGACGTGCCGGAGAAAGGCACGGTCGCCGTTCCCAACAACGTCACCAATCTCAGTCGCGCCCTGTACCTGTTGCAGGACAACGGATTGATCAGGCTCAAGCCCGGTTTCAGCGACCCCGCCGCCGACCAGGCCTCGCCCAAGGACATTGCCGAGAACCCGAAACAGCTGAAAATCCTCGAAATCGAATCGCCGCAACTGCCGCGCTCGCTCGACGATGTTGACCTCGCCGTGATCAACGGCAACTACGCGCTCGACGCCGGGCTGGTGCCGGCCAGGGATGCGCTGGGGTTGGAGAAGGCGGAGCACAATCCCTACGCCAATATTCTGGTGACCACGCCCAGGCTGCAGAACGATCCACGCATCGTGCAACTGGCCAAGGACCTGACCTCGCCGCAGGTCGCCAAATACATCACCGAGCACTTTGCCGGTTCGGTGATTCCAGTGGCGGGCGGCAAGCCATGATCGCCGTCGAGCAGTTGAGCAAAACCTACCCGTCGGCCTCGGCACCGGCGCTGGATCAAGTGTCGCTGAATATCCCCGACGGCGCGGTGTACGGCATTCTCGGGCGCAGCGGTGCGGGCAAATCGACGTTGCTGCGCTGCCTCAATCTGCTCGAACGCCCGGACAGCGGGCGGGTTGTGCTGGATGGCGTGGATCTGCTGACGCTGTCCGATAGCGAACTGCGCCAGCAACGCCAGCGCATCGGCATGATATTTCAGGGTTTCAACCTGCTGCATTCGCGCACGGTATTCGACAACATCGCGGTGCCGCTGGAGATCGCCAAGGTCGGTAAACCGTGGCGGCATGTGCGGGTTCGCGAGCTGTTGGAACTGGTCGGCCTGAGCGACAAGGCGCAAGCCTTTCCCTCGCAATTGTCCGGCGGCCAGAAGCAGCGCGTCGGTATCGCCCGCGCCTTGGCAGCGGAGCCGGCCTATCTGCTCTCGGATGAAGCCACCAGCGCCCTCGATCCGCAAACCACCGAGTCGATTCTTCAACTGCTGCGCGACATCAACCGCCAGTTGCGCGTGACCATCGTGCTGATCACCCACGAGCTGGAGGTGGTCAAAGCGATCTGCGACCACGCCGCCTACATGGCCAACGGGCGCATCGTCGAAGCAGGGCCGGTGCCGCGCCTGCTGGCGGATACGCAATCGTCTCTCGGTCAATCGCTACGCCCGACCTGTGGCTTGCCGCTGGGCCACGATGCGCCCGGGCTGAGCTTTCTCAGGCAATACGGCGTGCGGGCGGCCCAGTCATGAACCGCTCGATCAACTGGGATGAAATCCTTCAATTGCTACTCACCGCCACGGGCGAAACGGTCTACATGGTCTTGCTCGCCGGGCTGTTCACGTTGCTGATCGGCTTGCCGCTGGGCGTGCTGCTGTTCATCAGCCGTCGCCACGGGTTGATGCCGCTGCCGCGTTTCAATGCGGCGGTGAGCGGTCTGGTCAACCTTGGTCGTTCGTTGCCATTTGTGGTGCTGCTGATTGCCTTGATCCCGCTGACCCGGCTGGTGGTCGGCACGACCCTGGGCAGCACCGCGGCCGTGGTGCCGATCACCATCGGTGCCTTTCCGTTTTTTGCACGTATCGTCGAGAACGCGCTGGATGAAGTCGACGGCGGGCGCATCGAAGCCATCCTCGCCATGGGCGGCGATATTCGCGACGTGATTTTCAAAGTGCTGCTGCCCGAAGCGTTGCCGGCCTTGCTCGCCGGCATCACCTTGACGCTGGTGATGCTGATCGGCTTTTCCTCCATGGCCGGGGTGATCGGTGGCGGCGGGCTGGGCGATCTGGCCATTCGTTATGGCTACCAGCGCTTCAACAACGAGGTGATGGTGGCGACGGTGGTGGTGCTGGTGATTCTGGTCCAGGGCGTGCAAAGCCTCGGTGATCGATGGGTGCGTTCGCTGGCGCATCGGCGATGAGCAACACAGGAGTGAGCCGGTCGCCATGCTCCGTGAACCGCTGATTCGCCTGCGGGAATTGAGCAAGCGTTTTGGCGCGCAGCGCGCGCTGGATCGAGTCAGCCTCGATATCCATCCAGGCGAAGTGGTGGCCTTGCTCGGTGCCAATGGTGCGGGCAAGTCGACGCTGGTGAAAATACTCGCCGGCAGTCAGCCAGCGGACAGCGGCGAAATCCTCGTCGAGGGTGAACGGCGCCAGTTCAGCTCACCGCTGTCGGCGCGGCGTGTCGGCATCGTTGCGGTGCATCAGCAGATCAACGAAGGCATTGCGCCGGGCTTGAGCGTGGCGGAGAACCTGCTGCTCGATGAGCTGTGCAGGCCTGAGACGGACTTCTGGCTCAATCGTAAGCGTCTGCTGACCCGCGCCGGGAACATTGCTGCAGGCCTCGGGCTGACATTGCCGCTGGAGCAACCCGTCGAGCAACTCGGCCAGGCGGAACGTCAACTCGTAGTATTGGCGCGGGCCTTTGCGTTACAGCCGCGCCTGCTGATTCTCGATGAACCGACGGCGGCGTTGTCGGATGCAGAAGCGCAGCGATTGTTCGGGTTGATCGACACCTTGCGTAGTCGAGGCGTGGCGATCGTGTACATCTCCCATCGTCTTTCAGACCTGCAGCGGGTCGCCGATCGCGCCATTGTCTTGCGTGACGGGCGACTGGCCGGTGAGTTCACTGCGCAGCAGTTGCCCGCAGCGGTGCACGCCATGCTCGGTCAGGCGCTGGCTGCGCATCGCTACACCCCGCGTCTGCCGGGGCGCGCGGTGCTGGAAGTGCACGGGATGAAAATCCTCCCGCAGTCGCAACCCTTCGATCTGACCCTGCGCGAAAACGAAGTGGTGGTACTGAGCGGATTGCTGGGTGCCGGTAAAAGCGAGATCGCCGAGGTGTTATTCGGCCTGCGCAAACCGGCTGCGGGCAGGGTCAAGCTCAATGGTGCCGAGTGGCTGCCGCGCTCGCCGCGCGAGGCGATTCGCAGCGGCGTGTTTTACGCAGCCGAAGACCGTGCCAATCAATCGCTGGTGGCGGATTTTTCCTTGCGGCGCACGCTGACCCTGCCATTTCTCGAACGCTTCACTCGCGCCGGTTTCATCCGCAATCGCGCCGAAGCGGCCGCGGTGCAAGCGCAGGTCGCAGCGTTGGGCATCAATACCGTCGGCATCGACGTGCCGATGGCGGCGCTGTCCGGTGGCAACCAGCAGAAAGTCATCCTCGGTCGCTGGCTGATGGGCGAGGGCAGGGTATTGATCCTCGATGAGCCGTTTCAAGGAGTCGACGTGCGCGCTCGCCGCGAGATCGGCCAACTGCTGCGCGACAGCCCCCAGGGCAGGGCGACGCTGGTGATTTGCGCCGATGTCGATGAAGCGCTGGAAATCGCCGATCGCGTCCTGCTCGTGCGTGATCACACGGTGGTTGCCGAATACTCGCGAGCGGCTCTGGATCGCGCCACCCTGGTCGCCGCATTGGCCGGCTCCGGGATCCGTCAACATTCCCCTCAAACCGCGCCAAGGAGCACCGTCAGTGCCTGATCCACATTCACTGCTCGCGCACGCGCCGGCACCCGCCGAGCGCTTTTTACAAGCACTGATCCGCTATGGCCTGTTGTGGCTGCTCGCGCTGATCGTGGTGGTTTTCAGCGTCGCGGAGCCAGCGTTTCTACGGGTTGGCAATCTGTTCAGCATTCTGCAATCGGTATCGATCGTCGCGCTGCTGGCATTGGGTGTGACGTTGACCATGGCCGTCGGCGGACTGGATCTGTCGATCGGCGCAGTGGCCGCCATGAGTTTGATGATTGCCAGTTACGTCATGGTGGTGCTCGGCTGGGGTGCGCTGCCGGCAGTGCTGATCAGCCTGGCGGGCGGCGCGCTGGTCGGACTGCTCAACGGCTGGCTGATCGTCAGACTGCGGGTGCCGGACATTCTGGCGACGCTGGGCAGCATGTTTCTGGTGATCGGTGTGCAACTGATTCCCACTGGGGGGCGTTCGATTGCCGTGGGCATGACGCTTCCCAACGGTGCGGAAGCCGAGGGCAGCTTCAGTGCCGGGTTTCTCGCCTTGGGACGCGGACGTTTGTGGGAGGTGGTGCCGATTCCGGTGTTGATCAGCGCGCTGGTCGCACTGGCCGTCTGGCTGTTTCTCGAGCGCACGCGCATCGGTCGGCTGTTCTACGCCATCGGCGGCAACGAGCAGGCGGCGCGACTGGCGGGTGCGCCGGTGCAGCGGTTCAAACTGCTGGCGTACGTGCTCTCGGCGTTGCTGGCTGCGCTTGGCGGTCTGTTACTCGCGGCGCGGCTCGGGCGTGGCGATGTCAGCTCAGGCAATGGTTTGGTGCTCGATGCGCTGGGCGCCGCATTGATTGGTTTTGCCGTGCTCGGTGCGAAGAAGCCGAACGCTTTTGGCACCCTGGTCGGTGCGCTGCTGGTGGCCTCGCTGCTGAATGGCCTGACCATGCTCAACGCGCCGTATTACGCGCAGGACTTCGTCAAGGGCCTGGTGCTGGTGCTGGCCCTGATGTTCACTTTCGGCCTCGCGCATCGGGTGCGATGAGCCGCTTTCAGCCAAGGAAGTTGTATGCACGGTTCAATCACCCCATTCGTCCGCCGTTGCTTTGCCGTCGCTGTGTTTTCGGCGGTGACATTGAGCGCACAGGCCAAAGCCCTGCCCGGCGCACCGGCGCCGTTCGACCAGGGCCAGGTGCAGATCGCGCTGGTGGGTTATCTGTTTTCCGGGGATTTTCCTGAGGCCTATCTGCGTGGGGTGGAGCAGCAGAGCGCAGCGCTGGGCGCCAGTCTGCGGGTGTTCGATGCGCGGCAGCAGGCGGCGAGTCAGGGCGAGATGATCGATCAGGCGACGGCGCTGGGCGTCGACGGGATCATCGTCCAGCTCGGGTTGGCGGAGACCCTCAAGGCACCCATCGAGCGAGCCATTGCCAAGGGCATCAAGGTTGTTGCGTTCGATGTCGACCTGGACACACCGCAGGTGACTCAAGTCGAACAGGATCACCATGCACTGGCACGCCTGGCGCTGGATCAGGCGGTCAAGGACAACGGCACGCGCTTCGACGCCGGTTATGTCTACATCAGCGGCTTTACACCGATGGAGCGGCGCGACGAGATCTGGAGTCAGGTCAAAAAAGCCAATCCGGGCATAGTGGAAAAGGCGCGGTTCGGTACGTTGAATCCGCCGATTGCCAATTCCGTGGCGGATCAAGCCAGCGCCGTACTGCGCGCCAATCCAGACATCAGCGTGATCTTTGCGCCGTTCGACGAGTTCGCCAAGGGCGCGAAAATCGCCGTCGATGAAGCCGGGCTGGCCAGTCGAGTGAAGATCTACAGTGCCGACATTTCCACTGCCGACATCCAGATCATGAAAGAACCGGGCAGCGCCTGGGCGGCGACGGCAGCGGTCAATCCGCAGGTCGCCGGGGCGATCAGCGTACGCAGCCTGGCGATGCTGATCGCCGGTGAGGATCCGGGTCACCAGGTACTCGTGCCTCCGACGCTGATCACCCGCCAGCAGTTGCTGGATCTGGACGTGAAAAATGTCCGTGATCTGGCGCAGAAGCTACCAGCGTTCGGCGATACCGCGAATGTGGCGCGGGCGTCGTGGATTCCGGTCGCGAATTAGAACATCGCCGCCACATTGTTCTGGTGGCAGCGAGCCTGCTCGCTCCCACAGGGATGGGTGACCTTCGGACAAGGAGTGAAGATGCACACCAAGGCTTCACGCTTACGCAAAAGCCGTTCTCCGAAAGTGGGCCGGGCGTCCGGCAATCGCCTGCCGCCGGGGCAGGTGCTGACGGAGCGCTTTCCGATTCTGCATGAAGGTGCGGTGCCCGAATACGATACGGGCGACTGGTCATTACGTCTGTTCGGCACGCTCGACCGGCCAATCGAATTGCGTTACGCCGATTTGCAGGCGCTGCCGCAACGGGTCTTGCGCTGCGATATCCATTGCGTGACGCGTTGGTCGAAGTTCGATACCGAGTGGGGCGGAGTACACCTGCAGGATTTGTTGCAGGCTTTCGATATCCAGCCGACGTCGTCGTATGTCATGGCCCATGCCGACCCCAATTACCAGACCAACTTGTTACTCGACGATTTATTGCACCCGCAAAGTTTGCTGGCCACCCATTACGCCGGCCAACCGCTGACTGCGCAACATGGCTGGCCACTGCGGCTGGTAATAACGGGACGATACTTCTGGAAAAGCGCGAAATGGTTACGCGGCCTTGAATTTGTAGCGCAGGAACAACCGGGTTTTTGGGAACGAAACGGCTTTCATTTACATGCTGACCCGTTTGCCGAACAGCGTTTCAGTGGTGAAGAACTGGATATCGCCGAAGATGCCTGGCTGGAAAAGGAGTTCGATTAAGCATTATCGAACACAGATCTACATGTGGGCCTTCGCCTGCTGGGGATAGCGTTATATCTGTCGACATCATTGTCCGATGCTAGACCGCTATCGCGAGCAGGCTCACTCCTACACGGACATCTGCAATCAGAGACTGGTGTTTAGAGAATTAACCGATGTAATAAAACCCAAACTACAGCAGCCATTACTACGCATTCATTGCCGTCCTTTTAGTGTCGGCAAACGGCCAGGTATTAACTGCAATTCAAGGAGCTGATACATGCATTACCGTTCCCGTTCATTACTGGCCGCTGCTGTTGTGACAGCGATCTGGCAACTTCCTGCTCAAGCTGAAGAGACTTCTGCCGAAGATGAATCCCGCCTCGGAACCGTGCTGGTCACCGGTACCCGCGGTACATCGCGTACGGTGCTGGATTCGCCGGTGCCGGTGGACGTGCTGACCGCCGAAGATCTCAAGTCCGCCGGCGCTGCGGGCGGTGAACTGGGGGCGGCATTGCAGACGCTGCTGCCGTCCTTCAGCCTGCCGCGTCAGTCCAACTCGGGCGGTGCTGACCACGTGCGCGCCGCGCAACTGCGAGGCATGAGCCCCGATCAGGTGCTTGTGCTGGTCAACGGCAAGCGTCGGCATACCTCGGCGGTGGTCAACGATTCGTCGAAAATCGGTCGTGGTACTGCGCCAGTGGATTTCAACTCGATTCCGCTCAGCGCGATCAAGCGCATCGAGGTACTGCGTGACGGTGCCGGTGCGCAGTACGGCTCCGATGCGATCGCCGGGGTGATCAACATCATCCTCGACGACGCCCCCGAAGGCGGCGAAGTCTCGACCAGTTACGGCGCTTATCACACCCGTCAGGACGCGATCGACAAGACCACCACCGACGGCCAGAACAGCGTGACCACGGCCAAGATCGGCACACGCCTGGGCGAGGAGGGCGGTTTCATTCGCGGCGGCACGGAATACAAGAATCGCAACCCGACCAACCGGGCCGGCTTCGATGGCTTCGCCGATACCCCGGGCCAGCGCAACTATGTGATGGGCGACGGCCTCGCGCGCGACGTCAACGCCTGGTTCAACGGAGAACTGCCGCTGGCCGCTGGCAAGCTCTACAGCTTCGGTACCTACAACCAGCGCCACACCACGGGCGCCGCGTTCTATCGCTATCCGTACGAGCAACCGCAGTTCTACCCCAACGGTTACCTGCCGCAGTCGTTGGGCGACAACAAGGACATCTCTGCCACCGCCGGCTTCAAGGGCTTGATCGGGGAAGAGTGGGACTTCGACAGCAGCGTCACCCATGGCCGCAACCGCTTCGAAGGCTCGACCCGGCGCACCCTCAACGTCAGCCTTGGCGAGGACTCGCCGACCAGGTTCGATACTGGCGACTACGAGCTGCGCCAGACTACTGGCAACCTCGATTTCAGCCGTGAGTTGCGTCTTGGCGAGCGCTCGTTCGTCTTGGCAGTCGGTGGCGAATACCGCTACGAAAACTACCTGACCTACGCGGGTGATGCAGCATCCTATGTCGGTGCCGGCGCGGATGGTGCCAACGGTCTGCGCCCGAGCGAAGAGTCGGATCTGGATCGCAACGTGTTCGGCACCTATGCCGAATTGTCCGGCGATCTCACCGAGCGCTTCTTCATCGACGCTGCCACACGCTGGGAACATTACGATGACGCCGGCAGCAAAGTGACCGGCAAGCTCAGTGGCCGCTACAAACTTACGCAACAGTGGGCCTTGCGTGGCGCAGTGTCGAACAACTTCCGCGCACCTTCGCTGGCGCAAAGTGGCTTCCAGCACACCACCAGCAACTTCGGCGATGGCGGTACGCTGACGGACATCCGCGTGCTCTCGGTCAACGACCCGATCGCCCGCGCCCTCGGCGCAGAGAAGCTTGATCCGGAAACCTCGAAGAACTTCAGCCTCGGTCTGACTTTTCAGTTGAACGAACGCTTCGACGCGTCGCTGGACGTGTTCCGCATCGACGTCAAAGACCGCATCACCCTGTCGCAGCGGATCGGCAACGATGCGCTTGAAAGTTACATCGACGACAACTTTGGCGTGGCCGGCGTCCACGACGTCAACTTCTTCACCAACGCCGCCGACACCCGCACCGATGGCGCCGAACTGGTGCTCAACTATCACCAGCCGTTGTATGAAGGGCAACTCGGCCTGACCACCGCGTATACCTACAACCACACCAAAGTCACCAGCACCAAGGGCACGCCGTCGCAACTGACCGCACTGGGCATCGGCAATGATGCTCTGGTTGGCGTCGAGGAGACCAACACCCTGACCGATGCCGCGCCGAAGGATCGCGTCGTGTTTTCCGCCAACTGGGCAAGCGAACACTGGGGCCTGCTCGGACGCCTGACCCGCCAGGGCGAGACCACCCGCGTGTTCGATTTCGGTGATTCGCAACCCGAGCAGACTTACGGCGCGGTGTGGCAGCTGGATGCGGAGGTGGCATACAAATTCACCCCGACGTTCAACCTCGCTGTGGGCGGCAACAACCTCACCGATAACTACCCTGAGCGCTCGGGCTCAGCGATCAATTATGGCGGCAACCTGCCGTACGACGTGCTGTCACCCATCGGTACCAACGGCGCGTATTACTACGCCCGGGTTACTTATGGTTTCTGATGCCGCCGGTTTGGGGCTCCAGCCTGAAATCGGCGTCAAACCCCGCCCCTCACCCCAGCCCTCTCCCAAAGGGAGAGGGGGCCGACCGAGGTTTCTTGCGTCATCCATCGACCTGAAAGACCCGGTCGATTGTGGATTCACTGAAGTCTTTTCAGGTCGGTGCAGATGCTGAATATCCCCCAATCAGTCCCTCTCCCTCCGGGAGAGGGCTAGGGAGGTTTCTTGCGTCATCCATCGACCTGAAGGACCGGGTCGATTGTGAATTCACTGAAGTCTTTTCAGGTCGGTGCAGATGCTGAATATCCCCCAATCAGTCCCCTCTCCCTCCGGGAGAGGGCTAGGGTGAGGGGCTTTTCAGAACGACACCTGTGCCGGTTGCGACAGCCGCAGTACCGACAAATCGCCAGTGATCCGCTTGTACGCCAACCTGATGGCTTCGATGTCACTCGAACGCTTTGCGCTGTTCTCATGCAGGATCACGATCACCTTGGTGCTCAAGCGCTCTGGTTCCTTCGCGCCCTTGTCGCGCCATTGCCCGTACGCATCGAACACGCTGAAGCCATCAGGGAAGCGCGGCGTGACTTGCTGATCGAGAAACTCGCGCCAGCGCGCGGGGCTGACAGCGCCTTCCTGGCCCTCCAGCGAACCGACGGAAAAGTACAGTTCAGTGCGAATCCACTGTGCCTGCGCCGGCCGTGAGGCATCGCCTTGCAGGGTCGAACTGGCGGGATCGAACGTGTGGACGGACGCAGGAGGAGGGCTGGCGCAACCGGCGAGCGTGAGCAAAAGCGTCGCCATTAACAGACGTCGAGGCATGAAGCATCCTTATCGAAAGTGGGGTAAGCCGCTGGAGTATAAGGTTGCGGCCCAAGCGCCAATAAAGACCGAAAAAGCAGCTTGATAGGTGCGTGGGGAATAACCCGATCACGGCGCCGCCGGCGGCTTCGCCAGCGCAATGCCCGCTGCGCCCAGGCGCTTGAGCACTTCGAACAACAGATCACTTTTGGTCAGCCCGACGATCCTCGGACTGCCGACGTAACCGGTGACCGTGAGCGTTATGCCGTCCGGCGACAACTTGCTGAAGCGCACGAACGGCGCCGGTTTATCGAGGATGGTTTCATTTTCGTGGTAAGCGTCGAGCAGCAGCTGTTTGACCTGCTCAGGATCGATATCCAGTGGAAACATCAGCTCCAGCGACGCCACGCCCTGAGCACTGCCGCCGAGGGTGACGTTGCGCAGGTTCTGCGAGATCAATTGCGAGTTGGGCACGATCACGATCGAGCGGTCGCTGAGCTGGATTTCCGTGGCGCGCACGTTGATCCGGCGGATGTCGCCCTCCACGCCACTGATGCTGATCAAGTCGCCGACCTTGACCGGGCGCTCGGTGAGCAGAATCAGGCCGGAAACGAAGTTCTTGACGATCTCCTGCAGGCCGAAGCCAATGCCCACCGATAGCGCACTGACGATCCAGGCGAGGTTGGTCCACTGCACGCCCAACGACGACAGCGTCAGCAGAATCACAAAGGCGTAGCCGATATTGGAAAACAGCGTGCTCAGCGACGCGCACATCCCGGGGTCCATGTCGGTCTTGGGCAGGAACTCTTCGTCGAGCCAGCGGCTCAATGCGCGGATCAGCCAGATGCCGATCATCAGCGCCAGCAGCGCGTTGAGCAGATGCCCCGGGACGATGTTCAGCTTGCGCAAACCGGCGCCGCCAAGGATCGACATGATATTGGTCAGCAACTGGCCCAACGTGGTGCCGATGCCGCCGACGAACAACGAAATCAGCGCCATCAACATCAGTCCCGCGCGGCTGAAACCGGACAGCAGAATGGAAATCTGATCCAGACGCCGATCGCTGATGCCGAGCAACTGCTTGAGCGCCTTGCCGCTGGCGTGTTTCGGTGAAAACAGGTGCTCGCAGGCGTCCTTGACCAACTGAATCAGCAGGTAGAAGCCCGACAGCACGATGTAGCTCCACACCAGTTCATAACTGATGAAGCGCGCCAGCGACACGTAACCGGCAAGCAGTGCAATGGCCGTGACAAACATCGAAACGCTGGCGACGCTGTAGATCAGCCCGGCGAACACACTGTTTGTCGCCGAGGCGTCATTGGCCGCGACCAGTGCCTTGCGCACTTTGCCGACGCGCAACAGCAGGGTGCCGATGATCGCCAGCACCACCATTGAAATCACGCCGCGCCCGGCCATGACAATCTGGCTGCTCATGCCCGTGGCGTTGCCGACCTGCACCAGCGTTACCAACACCAGTAAGGAGCAGGCGAGAATTCGCGGATATGGCCTGAGGGCCAGCGCCACCGGATCGGCAATGCCCGGCAGGCGCCACGACGGATGCTCGGTCGACAGTAACGCGCGGCTGAGCCCGGTGATCAGCACGCAGGCATACACGACTTTTTCGAACTCTTCGGAGAAGGTTTCCAGCACCGGCGGCAGGGCGTCGTGGCGGGTGCAGGCGTAGAACAGCAGTTTCAGGGCGATGGCGGTGGTGATGAAGGTCGCGGCGGCCGAGGCGAACGCCAAGGCACTGCGGCGCAAGCGACCCTCCGCTACACGATGAATGCAAAACCAGGTCAGCCCGCGTTCAGCCAGACGCCGGCCGAACGTCCACACCAGCAGCGCCAACAGCACCAGCACGCAGGTGTAAAAACGCTCGCCCGGCGCCCAGACCGTGGCCCACACGTCACCTACCTGTGTAACGAACAGGCGCAGCCGCTGGCGGTCGTCCTCGCTCGGATTGACCAACGGCGCCCAGAAATGCGGACTCAGTACGCTGCGGGTACTCAGGGTCAGTTCGCTTTCCAGCAATGTGCGGCGGATGCCGGCAATTTGCGTGATCAGGTCGGCGGCGTTCTGTTTCAGTGCCGCGAGGCTTTTCAGGGTGCCGTCGACCTTGCTTTTCTGCTCCGCGAGCGCGGCCCGCTGCGCGACGATATCGGCTTGCTCGGCGGCCACCTCGGCGTCTGGCGCGGTGCCCAGAACGCCCAGTTGCACCGCCAGTTGCGCCTGTTGTGGCAACAGCGCAGCCGACAACCGATCGACATCGAGAATGAACGCCTGGACCCGATCCTGCGGGCCTTCGAGCTGGTTGTAATTGTTCGCCGCCGAAATCTGCTGCTTGAGCCCGTCGAGCCGTTGTTGCAAGGCTTGCAGATCGCTTTGCGAAATCACCGGCAGCGGCGCCGCGCTTGATTGTGCCGGCGTCGGCAGGTCTGCCGCCCACAGCGAAGCACTGGCCGGAATCAGCAGCAGGAACAAGGCCAAAAACAACGACTTGAATGAACAGCGCATAACGGCGGTGGGCTCGAGTGGATCACACAGTCTATGAGGGTAGGTGATCGCGCCGAATGGGGCGGAAAACTTTCTCGGCGTGGACCATCCGCACACGCGTCAAATCCAGCGGAATGATCAGCGCAGCGCACGGTCAACCGGCAATAAAAGCTTCGAGAGCACGCCATGTCCATCGCCAACGATACGATTGAATACCTGCGCCAACATTCATTGATCATCACCACCGCCGAGTCCTGTACGGCGGGGGAAATCGTCATGCTGTTGTCGGCAGTGCCCGGCAGCGGCGAGCTGATCGAGTGCGGCTACGTCGTCTATTCGCCGCAGGCCAAGCAGCGCTTGTTGCACGTCCGCCCGGCGACCATGGAGACCTTCAATCTGACCAGCGTTGAAGTCGCCAGTGAAATGGCCATCGGTGCGCTGCGCGACAGTACCGCCAACGTCGCGGTCGCCACCACCGGCATTCTTGGCCCCGACGATATGGATGGGATCAAGGCCGGTACGGTGTGTTTCGCCTGGGCATTTCAGTTCGATGACCGGCATTTTCTGTTCAGTACGCAGCAATGGTTTCCCGGATCGCGCTGCGAAGTGCAGACCCGCGCCTCGGAATTCGCCTTGCAGCAATTGCCTGATTTCCACCGTCGCGCCTTGCGCGGTGAAGGAGGGTGGAGTCAATGAAGGATGCTGCTGATCACCCCGATCTGCGCAGCAGGCAGTTCCCGGTACCGGAACACATGGCCTATGGGCTGGAACTGGACATCGGCGGTGAGATGCTCGACAAGCTTCAGCATTGAAACGATGCAACCGGCGCCCGTGCGCATGCGGTCGCAATTTTTTTGAACGCTCAAAAGGCCTCGCAGCCCAATGCTTACCAGTCATTGGAGGATCGCGAAATGAACGAGGCAGCGAGTTATTTTTCCATCGCCGTGGCGGTGATCATTCTGCTGGTTGACCTGTGGGCGATCGTCAGCGTGTTTCGCAGCAACAAAAGCGTCGGCGTCAAAGCCGCCTGGGCGATCGGCTTGATCGTGTTCCCGGTGCTCGGCCTGATCGTGTGGGGCATCGCCGGCCCGCGCGGCATCAAGGAAGGGCCTTCGTCGCCGGAGCACAGCAAGGGCTGATATTTGATGCAACCTGACCACTGCTTTAAGGAGATCGTCATGAAGAAAATCTGTGTATGCCTTGGCTTCTGCTCAATGTTCCTGTTGCACGGCTGCTTCGATTCGAACAAAGCCACCAGCAAGGACGAAGACAACAGCAAGGCCTCCGTGCAAATGGAGCAGAAGAAGGCGGATTAACCCGAATAGCACGACACACGCAAACCCTATGGGAGCGAGCTTGCTCGCGAAGGCAGTCCATGGTGGACCGCCTCCTTACACGCCGGTGTCAGGCCCCCACGGTTTCGATGGGGGCCTGCCCTCTGGCGAAACGCGTGGCTGAAGTCTGAAGCAGCAGCCCCACGGATAGACACACCAATGCGAAGGGCAACAGCCAGGCGTTTTCGATAATCGCCAGTTGCAGCGTCAGTATCAGGAACAGCACGGGCGTCGCCAGCGCATTGGCCTTGCTGACGTAGAGTCCGACGGCGGCTTCACTGTATCGGCAGGCAATCGCAGCCCGGATGTGTACCCGCGCGCCACCGAACGCCATGCCAAGAATCAACAGGCTCAGTGCTTTGAGTACGAGGGTGTCGGGCATCAGCACCCACATTGCGGTGGCGATCAGCGCCAGCGCGATCAGGGCAAACAGATACGTCAGCAGATTGCGCCCGGTGTTGGCAACGATCACCAGCACCCCGATCAGCGCCATGCCCAGGCCAAACACCGCGTCGAGTACGCCGAGCTCCAATAATGACCAGCCATGGTTGGATACATAAACCGGCAGCATGAAGTTGAACGCCCCGAGGATGGGCCAGATCAGCAGCATCGGCACAAACAGGGTCAGCGGCAGCGGGGCGGGAACTGCTCGCGTGCTGGCAGGCTCGACGACGGTCGGCACACTGTCACGGGTGTGGCAGATGCCGGCGACGAGGAGGAAGCCGCCGCTGAGCACCAGAGCAAAACCGATACCGCTCAAAATCGGCATCAGCCCCGCCGCGAGCAGCGGGCCGATCATCAATGCGGCCTGGCTGGTGGCGGTAGTGGCGCCACTGATGCGGCGCACGCTGACTTCGTTCATCCCCCGTTGCAGCTGGGTAAACCACATGTCCAGGCTGGCCTCCAGTGACATCACCATCAACCAGACAAAGAGGTTGGTGATCAGCAGCCCGACGGTGTAGTTCCTCGAAAGCCCGGAGATCATGGCAAGACCGGCCAGGCACAGAATGAACAAGCTGCTCATCTGCCGGCCATTCATCTTGCGCGACAGGCGTTTGATCATCATCGGGGTGATGAAAGCGGGTATGAACGAGCAGAAGATCGCCAGTGCCAACGGCAGGTAATCGTCGTTGCTCTGTTTGAGAATGGTCCAGGTCAGCGACACCAGCAATGCCCCGGAAAACAGCCGGTAGACCGTCGAGCAGAACAGGAAAATCGCCAGTTCTCCGGGAGTCTCGTTGTTTTTATTCATGTCATTGTTCCTGCCCATGGATAGGCGCGCTTCAATCATTCGAATAGCCGAGGTCAGCCGCAGCCTGCGCAAAAAACCTGGCTGGAGGCTGACTCCGGTCCAGGCCGGTTCAGGCGAAAGTGCGCATGACCCTGAGGGTTTGCTCGATGTCCTGCGGGGTGTTGATGATCCCGGCGGAGAATCGAACCGTGGAGTGCCGATACGGTGTGGCACTGGCGATGATGTTCTGCGTTTTCAACTTCGCCACCACATCCTTCGGCGTCCAGCCCTGGACATCGCAACAGACGATGCCGGCGGAGAACTCGGCGGAGCGGGGCGTGTGCAGATGCACGTTGGGCAGCTTCGCCAGGCCTTCTTTCAATTGTCCGTTGAGCTCGGCTACACGATCGGCGATGCGCTTGCGGCCGATTTTCTTGATGAAGTCGAAGGCTTCGATCACACCCCACTGGTTTTCAAATGCGAGGAAGCCGCCGGGACTGACCCAGGCCGCTTGCGTCTGTCCTTGCGGGTCGCGCTCCTGGCGCCAGGCGTTGGCGGGCTCGGCAGCCATGATGGTCGGTATCGTCGGGATCACCTGTGGCCACTGACCCTCGCGAGCCCAGACCAGCCCGGTGCCATGAGGGCCAAGAATCCATTTATGTGTTCCGGCGCTGAAAAAGTCGCATCCCAGGCTGGCAACTTGCGCCTCGGAACAGCCGAAGCCGTGCACACCATCGATGACATAGATGATCCGGTCAGCCTCTGAGCGGTTCTGGTTGAGCCGCGTGACCAAAGCGCCGATGTCTTTGACCGGCAAGCGCACGCCTGTGCCGGAGTGCACCCAGGTCATGGCGAGGATGCGGGTCGATGGCCGGATGGCGGCTTCGATGCGCGAGACAATGGCATCGGTACTGACATCCTCCGGACCCTGGTAGAGGTCGATGCGGCGGATGCTGCCGCCCCACTTGAGCACCGCCAGGCGCATGGCCTCGTCGTGGGTATACCATTCGTGATGGGTGGTGAGGATTTCCTGGTCCGGTGTCAGTTTGAGGCCGTTGTAGACCATCGCCAGACCCTGCGTGGTGCTGGTGGTCAGGGCGATGTCTTCGGCTCGGCCACCGGTATAGTCCGCCGCAGCGGCGCAGACTTTGCGCCAGACCATGTCCTCGGGCCTGGCAAACATGTTGTCCTCGAGATAAGTGTAGGGATTTTCATCGAAAGCCTGACGGTGACGGGCCATCGCCTCGCGCACGGGTCTGGGATTGGATGCCAGAAAAAAGTTGGAAATGTGCACGAACTGCGGCGCCAGATTGAACTGCGCACGCACCGATGCCCAGTCGCCCGGATCGAATGTCGCCGCGGTTTCATCCTGGGCGGGCGCTGGCCCCGCCTGTGCACTGGCCATCCCTGCAATCATGCTGCCTCCAATCAGGGTCGCTCCTACAGTGGCGCCCATGAAATCACGTCTTCCCAGACCCATACCGATTCCCTGTCGATTCATAGTGAAGTGCGCGCAGGGCGCGCGAACATAGCATTGAAAATCCGCTGACCATAGAGGCCGACCGCCAGACCGACCACGATCAATACCACCGCCAGCACTTTGTTCAGTGGCACGCTTTCGTTGAACACCACGACCGAGCCGAGCATGCCGAAAATCGGCACCAGCAACGACAGCGGAGCGACGGTCGAAACCGGATAGGTCTTGAGCAACGAGTTCCAGATCCAGTACGCGAACAAGGTATTGGGGTAGACCTGGAACAGGATCGACAAGAAAGCCGTGGTATCGATCTGGTTGACCAGTGTGGTGTAACCGACGCTACCGTTGACGGCGTAATCCAGCACAAACAGCGGGATCGGTGCGAAAGCGCTCGACCAGACCAGAAAACCGAAGACATCACGGGTGCTGGCTTTCTTGTTGATGATGTTGGCAACGCTCCACGACGCCGCACCCACCAGGACCAGCAATACCCCGGAAAGGCTTACCGATCCGTCGCTGATGCTGATGATGCAAAGCAGGCCGGCCAGCGCGATCAACATTCCCAGAACCTGAAAGCGCGTCAGGGCTTCCTTGAACACCCAGCCACCGAGCAGGATGGTGAAGAACGCGCTGAACTGCAGCACCAGCGAAGCGATGCCCGCAGACAGCCCCGCCTTGATGCCCAGGTTGACCACGCCCCACAGTCCGATGCCGAACACCAGGCCGTAGCCGATGATGTAGCGCCACGGGACATCGGGTTTGCGAATGAAAAAGATCGCCGGCAAGGCGCACAGGCTGAAGCGGATACCCGCCAGAATGAACGGATCTACCGTCGCCAGCCCCAGTTTTATCACCGAGAAATTCACACCCCAGATCGCCGTTATCAATACAGCCAACACTACGTGCAGTGGTTTCATGGTTATTTGCCTTGTGGAGAAGTAGGTCGGCTCACGCTACGGAAGTCAGGTTGCGGGCGAGGCTCACGCGGTCGAACAACGTGCGCATCCAGTCTCGGGTCTGTTGCGGTTCGCTTGTCTTGACGATACCGGCCAGTGGCGCCTCGAACGCGGAGTAGGTCACATGCTCGGGCAGCAAGGCACCTGGCGGCAGTTCGTTCCATTGCACGATGAACGGACTCGCGCGTAATTCCTCGGCACCGGCCAGCCCTTGATACAACCGCTGAGAATGCGTGTGACCGGGGAAAACGAACCAGCCGTAGCCCAGATCCGGCTGGTGGTCGGGCAGATGCGCAGTGTTCAATTCGCCGTCCACGTGGATGCGCAGTTCCAGCGATGGCAGGTGAATGCCGGTGGCCAGTTCATAGGTCGCCACCACGTCAGCGCCGCCGACGCGATTACCCACCTCCAGGAACACCGGTTCGTCAGCATCCATGATCGCTTCCAGATGGAATGCGCCGTTGTGAATCTGCACGGCTTGCAACGCCGTGCTGACCCAGGCCTGCATCCCGGCGCTGACCTGCAGGTGCCAGGAACCGAGTGGATGTCCGCGCTCCATGTAATCCAGACAGGTGCCGACGTACTCGCTGGCCAGCAGGGTGACGATTTGCCCGTTCAGCACCAGTCCGTCGAAATGACGAATAGAGCCGCTGATGTATTCCTCAACCTGAAAGTCTGCGATGGGCAATGAAAGGTCGCTGATTGTTTGCCGGATCGCTTCAAAGGCGCCCGCTGCTGGGTGGATGCTGACATCCATGCTGGACGCGCCGCTGTGGGGTTTGAGCACGGTCGCACCGTTCCAGGGAACCCGGCCCTGAAATGCCAGATAACGCTCAAGCGACATGAAGCGCGGCACGCGCAACCCACTGGCTTGAACGGCCGCTTTCATCGCCAGCTTGTTGCGCGCCAGGGTGACCGCTTGCAGCGAAGCGCCTTCGACATTCAGCGCTTCACGCAGGCGCGCCGCGTCGAGCAGTTCGTATTCGGACATGGAAATGATCCGATCGAAGGTTTGCGGACATTGCGTCAGCCAGGCCAGCGTCTCCTCGAATGCGCTGCCCAGACCGGCCCTTGTTACGGCTGTGCAGCGCAGGTCTGCAGGCAGCGTATCGATGGCCGATTGTTTGCCCAGATACGTGACCTCATGCAGATCGTGATCGATGCCGCGGTGATATTCGATGCGTGGATAGGGCACACGGTGAAGGATGAGAATTTTCATGCCAGAGTCTCGAAGCGAATAAGAGAGGAGTCAGGAGGCGACCTTGAGTGGCTGCGCGGCGGCCAGATGACCCTGCAGAATCTCAAGCCATTGTTCGCGCAGGACTGTCACCAGATCGCGGATGTCCACGCTGGCGTCATGCAAGGCGACGCAGGCGTGGGCAACAAAGTCGCTGTTGTCTCTGGGAATCGCGTGGATGAGGCGCGAGTGTCCGGCGATCCATGCACACTCCAGCAGCACGAGGTCTTTCCTGGCGAGGTCGAGCGCTTGGGCCGTTCGAGCCAGCGTCTCGTCGACCATGCTGTGGATCTCGCCGAGGTCAGCCACATCCAGAGTCATGTCATGGGGCACGCCGAACATGACGGTCGCGGCACTGCAAGTCGCGGGCGGCAAATCGGCCGGGATTGTTGCGGCAAACACCGAATCAACCCACGCGGCATACAGGTCCAGACCATGAACGGCCTGCGCCAGGGTCCAGATTTTCATGCCGCCGGGGCGGCGATTGGGTTCGATCACGGCGGTGCGGCAGTCGCTGTCACTGAGTTTGATCTCGTTATGAAACGGCCCGATGCGCTGGCCGACGAGGCGATTGACCTGCTCGCCAGCCAGGCGAATGGCCTGACGTTCGTGCTCGTCGAGGCGAGCGGGCAGGATCTGCGCCACCTCCACCGGATAACGCCCGGTGGCGCTGACTTTCTCAGTGATGAACCACAGTTCGCCCAGCCCGTCATAGGAATATTCGCGAGTGAAGGTAATGAATGCCTCTGCCAGCACACCCCCGTCCAGGTAGGGCGCCACTTCGTTGAATGCCTGCTCGCAGTCGCCTCCGGGCGTGACCATGACCACACCGCGATTGTTGCCTTCACACGCGGGTTTGATGACGAAACCACGCTCCTGACGCACGGCAAAGTTGCGCACATCGTTGAGGCATTCGATGGCCTGGAAGTCTGGAAGCATGACGCCCGACTGGTTGAGGAGGGCGCGCTGTTCGTACTCGGCGATGCGGTACGCCAGTTTGTCAAAAGCGCCCAGTGCCAGTTCGGCATCATCCACGGGCAGCCCGAGACGTTCGAGCAACGCGGCGCCGCTGGCTACCGCGTTATCGGAAAAAACCATCCCGGCACTGATTCTGGCGGCGTCGTCACCCAGCTGTGCCAACGCCTGGCGCATGAAATCATCTGCCAGAGGATCGGCGTCGATCACCCGGTCGCTGATCGCCAGGTCATGATCCTGAGGATCGCTGCGTACCAGCCACGTCTCGGCACCCCAACGCGCGCGAGCGTAGTTGCGCATGTGCAGAACGTCACCGATCCGGCTCAGGTTGTAATCCACTATCAACAATACAGGCGCACGCTGCGGCATGTCGGACATCCTCGAATACTTGCAGTTGTTCAGAGAGGCAAGGCTGTTTCAGGCAGTGGTTCGGCGGCCGCTCAAGGGCTTTCCGGCTGATACTGAATGTCCAGCGCCGTGGCGCTGAGTTGGGCCAGTTGGTGCAATTGCGCCGCCTGATCGGCGCGCTCGAAGGTCCACAGCAACTGGCCGAGGAACACCTCACGCGCATGCGCGGGCACTACGTCGCCGGCCTTGAGCAGGATGTGCTGAACCACCGGTGCGAGCGGTAACGCGATCAAGGTGACGGAACTCAGCGTTCCCGGTCTGGCGAAATACACGCGAAAAAAAGTCGCCGCCGACTGCGTGCTCGTGCCGTCCGAGCGCCAGCCGTAATCAACCAGTCTCTGCACCAGTGACGCACGGGTCGAGGTATCGTCCTGACTGGCCAACAGCAGATCGATCCACAGCGACAGCATGCTGTGCCCGCCAGTGACGGCCTCGACGCTGTGGGAAATCAGGCTGCCACCGACCCGCGGGTTGATCTCGATCAGGTCCCAGTACTGGCCAGTGAAACGCGCTTCGACGTGGTAGCAGCCCCATTTGAGCGCCATGCGCCCCAGCACTTTCTCCAGCCATTGCAGGCCCGCCGCGATCTGTGCCTGATCAAGGCTGGCTGGCGGGGTGGTGCAGCTGTCTTCCAGCACCGTGTCGGCGGTCTCGGTGACTTCATATTTCTCGTGAATGGCCACGACATGCATTTCGCCATCCACCAACAACGTTTCGAAACTGAATTCCTGGCCCGGGATGTAATCTTCAGCCATGAACTGCAGGCCGTCGTGGAATGCCGAGGCATAGACGGTGTCTTCGGTCGAGGCCAGACGCAAGGCTTCCAGCGCCTGCCAGTCCGTGTCCTGGCGCATCGGAAACGCGGCATAGGAAGCGATGCCGTGGATCGGTTTGATGAAGTAGCGTTGGCTGCTGGCCTTCAGTGTTTCGAGGACAGGGGCGGTCAGCGCATGGGCCTGGGCGCTGGACAGGCCCGCCTCGGCAAGCTGGTTGCGCACATTGAGCTTGTTGCGCAGTGCCAGCGCCTGTCGGGCATCAATGTCATAGGTGCCGAGTGATGCGTTGGCTGCCGCCATCAAGTGCCGGTAACCTTCCCAGACGCTGATGCAGCAGGTGACCTGCTCACCGGACTTGCGCAGGGTCTGCAGCGCATTGCTCACATCCTCCTGCTTCAATTGGTGCGAGTCGGAAATGTACAACCGGTCCGCCCAGGTCTGGATCTGCTCCAGGCGGGCCGGCACATGTTCTGGAAGCGGCAATGAAGACAGCACGAAACAGCGAAGCTGGCGTCGCTGCAGCTCCTCCTTCAGGTCTTCCAGGAAAGAAAAGCCGCAGTGGCTCAGGATCAGAACACCGGGTCGGTTTGACTTCATTGCCTGCTCCATGGCTTAAGCAGCCTTGTCTTGCGGCTTGGCCAGGGTGTCGATGTACAGCTCGCTGAAATACATGGCGAGAATTTTCTGATGCTCGGCCAGGTAGCGTTTCAGCGCGCTGATGTCCTGCTCACCCTTGATCAGGAAACGCAGGGCCGCCCAGACTTCACCCGGATGGTCATCGTTGATGTCAGTGTGAGAGTGGGAGATCTGCCCGACAATTTTGGTCTCGCCAACCGAAGTCTTCAGCGCTTCGAGTTTGCGCGGCTCAAGCTTCACGTTCACGTACTCGACCAGATAGGAGTAGGCGATGACGCCCAGCGGGCCTTCGTGGTCCAGCAGGTAGGAGAAGAAGCCGGTCAGCAGTTTGGTGGACAGGTACGGTTCGGTGGCGAGGAACTCTTCGCGGCTGACGCCGACACGCTCCAGATCCTGAATGAACAGATCGTCGTGGAGCATTTCTTCCTGCTCGTAATGCGCCCATATCTGTGCCGCTTCCGGACTGACCTTGGCCACTTCGACCAATGCTTTGGCTTCCGCCACGCGCAGCAGGCGGATACGCCATGCGGTTTCGATCAGGTGACGCTTGTAATAGGCACTGTTGACGTCTTTGCCTTCCAGGTGCGCGGCCTGAGGTACGGTTTCGTACCACTGCTCTACTTGAGCGTCGATTATCCGATCGATTTCTCCACGCAGATTCAGCGAAGCGGCAGCGTTGAGAAAAGGAGTGCGGTCACCATAGCCAACATTCTTTACACGGTTCAGCATATCAAGCCTCTTTTTTGGGTTTGTTTTAACGCGTTGTTTATCAGTGGATTCAGTTGCAACTATCAGCCAATAACTTCAATGGCCAATTCACCTCTTATCAAACACTGGCAGGCCAGGCGATATTCTTCGCCGGTGTAACCCAGTACTTCAATAAACGCTTGTTCATCGTCATCCCGAGGATTCAAGGCCTCGAGACCTGATTCAACCTTGATCAGGCAAGCGCCGCAGGCACCTACACGGCAGCCCAGCGGGATCAGATTCTTGCCGCCGGCTTCCCATTCGATATCGGTAATCGCAGAGTTGCTCGGTAGTTGGAACTCATGCGCAGAGTCAGACTTTTGCGAAGTAATGGTGAGTGTGTGCAACGCCATACTTACCTCGATTCCCTATTAAAGTTTGTGTGGCAGGCACACAGTTGCACGCTGCGTATCACTACGCACTCGAGCAGTTAGTTTGTCCGGCGGTAAGTTATCTGCTGGTCAGTTGAAGATATAACCAATAGAGCAGGGCGACGACGCTGATGCCTGCGCCCAATAGGCACACGGCAACCCAGCCGAAGTGCGCGTAGGTATAAGTAGCCGCGATCGCACCCAGGCCGCTGCCCACCGAGTAGAAACACATGTAGGCGCCGACGAGGCGGCTCTGGGCGTCGGGTCGTGCGGCAAAGATCAGACTCTGGTTGGTCACATGCACCGCTTGCACGGCGAAATCCAGCAGGACGACCCCGACGACCATCGCCAGCAGCGAGCTTTCGACGAACGCGGTGGGTAACCAGGACAGCGTCAACAGCGCCAGCGCTACGCCCGTGGTGCGATTACCCAGTCCTTGATCCGCCAGGCGTCCCGCCCGGGCCGCCGCCAGTGCTCCCGCTACGCCGGCCAGGCCGAACAGCCCGATCTGCGTGTGCGAAAGCGACAGGGGCGGAGCGCTCAGCGGCAAGACCATCGACGTCCACAACACGCTGAAAGCGGCGAAGATCAGCAGCGCGAAAGTGCCTCTGACACGCAGTGTGCGCTCCGTCAGATACAGCTCGAACACCGAGCCCAGCAGTTTCCAGTAGCTGCCTTGCGCAGGCGGCTTGGCCGAGGCGGGCATGGTTCGAAACAGCACCAGGGCCATCGCCACCATCAATGCTGCCGAGACGAAGTAAACGCCGCGCCAGCCCGCCAGATCGGCAACGGCTCCGGAAACGAAGCGAGCCAGCAGGATACCCAGCACGACACCACTGGTGACGGTGCCGACGGCTTCGCCGCGTTGTTCGGGGCTGGCCAAAGTAGCAGCGTAGGCGACCACCACTTGCACGACGACGGCCATCAATCCGACCAGGACCATCGCGCCGAGCAGCATGCCCCAATCCTGAGCAAGGCCAACGGCGCACAGCGCCACGGCTGAAAGCAACATTTGTGTAAGGATAAGTTTCTTGCGATTCAGCAGGTCGCCGAGGGGCACGATGAACAGCAAACCGACTGCATAACCGGCCTGAGTGGCGGTGACGACAATGCCGATCGTGCCGGGTGAAACAGAAAGGCTGGCCGCCATGGACTCCAGCAAAGGCTGGGCGAAGTAGACATTTGCTACCGCCATGGCGCAGGTAATTGCGAAGAGAAAAGTCTGGTAGCGGCTTAAAGTCGAAGGCGCTGTACCTGGAGACGTCCGGGTGTAGCCACCGGCCGCTTTGTCGCCCTCGACGTCCATTTTTACCGGGGCATGAGGCTTGTACGGCATCATTCCATCCTTGGATTGTGGTTTCGAATAGAAACCGATGCGTTGATTTTTAGCAAATCAGGTTGTTAAATACAACCACATTTAAAAAACATTTTCGTCTGACGTTAGATCATTCTATTCATCAGACCTGCAGCCCTGGAGAGACATGGCCAGACAGCAACTACTGGCACAGAGCGAATGCCCCGTGGCCCGTACACTCGAGGCAATCGGCGATCGCTGGGTTCTGATGATCATTCGTGACGCGTTTGATGATGTTCGTCGCTTCAGTGAGTTTCAGAAGCGCCTTGGCCTGGCCAAGAACATCCTGACGGTCAAACTCAAGATGCTGGTCGAACTGGGCGTATTCGAAATACAGCCCGCGTCCGACGGCAGCGCTTACAAGGAATACGTCCTGACCGAGATGGGACGCGCGGTGTTTCCTATCGTTATCAGCATGCGCCAATGGGGCGAGCGCTACCTGTTCCGCAAGGGCGAGAGTTATTCGGTGTTGCTGGATAACGAAGAGTCGGCACCTGTCGAGACCATCGTCGTGCGCTCCCGAGCGGGCAAGGTACTGACCCCCGCCGATTGCCATCGCCGGGTGGTCACGCGGGAAAGCTGACGACCGATCCCGCAGAGCCTGCTTGAACATACCCGAGCCAGCGTGGGGCGCTGATCAACCGGCATGGCGGTTGAAGTCATTCGTCCGCACCTGCTGATCGAAAGACAGCTGTTCGCCAGATCATCACAGCGTGGTGATCTGCCCATTGCGATCACGCTCATACACTTTGTTGGCCTGCAGCTTTTCTTTCAGCCAGCGCTCGGCCGTGCCCAGCGGCCGTTGGCGTGCCCACACCAGATCGACGCCGATCTGCCAGTCGGTGTGGGGATATGCAGACAGCTGCAGTTCGACCAGTTCGCCGTTGCCCAATTCGCGCTGGATCAGTTGGCGCGGCAGGGTCGCCCAGCCGAGCCCGGCGCGGACCATTTCCAGCAGGGCCAGATAACTTTCCGCTTGCCACAGCTGCGTCGCCCGCAGGTACTCGCTGCTTGGCAGTTTGCTGGCGTGCGCACTGAACGCCAGGCGCCGGTGCACGTGCAAATCGTCGAACGTGACATTGTCCAGTTGTGCCAGCGGATGCTCGGGGTGGCAGACGTGCAGCATGATCAGCTTGCCCAGTTGCTGGAACGCCAGTTCCTTGGGATAGCCCGGCTGCGAAAACGCCACGCCCAGCACCGCTTCGCCACTGCTGACCAGTTCGCTGACATCGCCGTGGACCGGGTGACGAATGATCAGATCGACAAACGGAAAGGCCTGCTCGAACGCTTGCAGCACCGGCATGATCGGGCCGTACGGCGTTTCAATCGCCAGGGTCAGGCTCGGTTCGACGTTGTCCGAGAGGCAATCGGCGTGGGCCTCGAAGGTCATGCAGCGCTCCAGTACCGCCTCTGCCTGCACCAGCAATTTATGGCCGCTGGCGGTGAGGGCGGGGCTGCGATTGCTGCGGTCGAACAGCTCGACGCCGAGATCGGTTTCCAGGTTGGCAATCGCCGCGCTGATGGTCGACTGCGTCTTGCCCAGCTTGCGACCGGCGGCGGAGAACGAGCCGCTTTTCACCACCTGGACGAACATCAGCAATTGATCGAGTGAGAAGCGCACGCGGTGTACTCCCGGTTGAAGGTAAGGGCGATTGTGCCGCGTGCGGTCCATCGAAAAAAGCGATGGTTGCCAATTTGTTTCATCGTTAAAAACATTCAAGGATGACCTCGCGTCTTCAAACGCCGGGGCTGATCCTCTCTGTGCATCTGCCCCTGAGCGCCAACGGTTACCACCCACGCTGCCCCCTCAGGAGCTTGTGCCATGACTACACAACGCGTTCACCCGGTGGACGAAGTGCTGCCGTTGCGGCAGCTGTTCACCTTCGGCCTGCAGCATGTTCTGGTGATGTACGCCGGAGCGGTGGCGGTGCCGCTGATTCTCGGCAGTGCGATGGGGCTGACATCGGCCCAGGTGGTTTTACTGATCAATGCCAACCTGTTGACATCGGGTGTGGCGACGCTGATTCAGACCCTTGGCTTCTGGAAATTTGGCGCGCGTTTGCCATTGATTCAGGGCTGCTCGTTCATTGCCTTGGCGCCGATGATCATGATCGGCAAGGAGTTCGGTCTCAGCCAGATCTTTGGTGCGGTGATTGCTGCCGGTTTTCTCACCATTGCGCTGGCGCCGGTATTCAGCCGCTTGCTGCGATTCTTTCCGCCCGTGGTGATTGGCAGCCTGATCACCATCATCGGCATTTCACTGATGCCGGCGGCGGCGATCTGGCTCGGTGGTGGCAATCCCGATTCGCCCGACTTCGGTCGTCCGGCCAACCTGCTGCTGGGCCTGGCCACGGTCAGTGTGACGCTGGTGATCTACGCCAGATTCAGCGGTTTCATCGGCAATCTCAGTGTGCTCATCGGCTTGTTGGTCGGCAGCCTGATCGCTGCCGCCTGCGGCATGACGCACTTCAGTCGGGTCAGCGAAGCCGCGTGGTTCGAGTTGAGCGCGCCGATGGCGTTCGGTGCGCCGGAATTCTCTCTGATGCCGATTCTGATCATGACACTGGCGATGCTGGTGATCATGGCCGAGACCACCGGCAACTGCCTGGCCATTGGCAAACTGGTTGGCAAACCGACTACCCAGCAGACCCTCGGCAATGCTTTCCGCGCCGACGGGCTGTCGACCATGCTCGGCGGCCTGTTCAACAGTTTTCCGTACAACGCCTTCACGCAAAACACCGGCCTGATTGCGCTTTCCAGCATCAAGAGCCGCTTCGTCGTCGCCGCTGCTGGCGCGATCATGGTGCTGATGGGCTTGTTTCCCAAGCTCGGCGCGCTGATTGCAGCAGTGCCGACGCCGGTGCTGGGGGGCTGCGCGGTCGTCATGTTCGGCATGACCACGGTGGCGGGCATTCAGGTGCTGTCACGGGTGCAATTCGAAGGCACACGCAACGCCATTATTGTTGCGGTGTCGGTCAGCGTCGGCGTCCTGCCGATGTCCTTTCCGGCTCTGTTCGAACACGTCGGCCCAACGCTGAAAATGGTGCTCGACAGCGGGATTTTCCTCGGCGCGATCACCGCCATCCTGCTCAATGTACTGCTCAACAAACAAAAAACATCGACCGACGCCGTCGGCGCATCGGCGGCCGAAGTGGCCGACTGATCTTTGTCTTTTCTCACTGCCCAGGAGTTACCCATGAATCAATTCACTCAGCCTGTTCCGGCCGGCGTCAGCGATCTGGACCTTGCATTGCTGCGCCAGACCATCGCTCTGTCGCAAGCGTCGAAGCAGCGTGGCCGGCATCCGTTTGCAGCGCTGGTGGCGGACCGCGACGGCAAGGTCATCGCCGAGGCGGGCAACAATTCGATGCCGCCGGAAGGTGATCCCACCCAGCACGCCGAACTGGTTGCGGTGGCTGCGGCGGCGAAGCTGTTGTCACCCACGGAGCTGGAGGCCTGCACGCTGTACACCAGCGCCGAGCCTTGCTGCATGTGTGCCGGCGCGGTGTATTGGACCGGGGTCGGGCGGGTGGTATATGCGTTGTCGGAGCATGCATTGCTCGGATTGACCGGCGATCATCCGGAGAACCCGACGTTCTCGCTGCCGTGTCGTGAAGTCTTCGCCAGAGGGCAACGCACGGTCAGTGTTTTCGGGCCGATGCTGGAGGCGGAGGCGGCTGAGCCGCATAAAGGATTCTGGTCGTAAACCTGGGCTGACTTGATCGTTCCCACGCTCCCGTGAGGCTCTGCGTCACAGCGAAAGGAGGCCGTGGGAACGAGCAGTTTCACGCGGTCAGAACCTTTTTACTTTCCGGCCAATTCGACAAAATCAGTTGAACAATTCGGTTTGTCTAAGCCTCCGTCCAGTCCAGCGCTGCCGTCTCGCGCCACTTCACCTCAGTAATCCCATAGCGCTCAGCCTGGGGTTTGGAGACGACCTTCAACGGTGGTTTGCCCGGTTTCGGAATCGGCGCAATACCGGCGTCACAGCTCGCCCAATGCCAAGCGTCGGCGTTGCGCATACTCTTGGCGCGGATGACGAATGATTTTGGCTGGTCGTGCAGTTTGTATTCGATGACGAAAATATCGGTGTTACGCATGAGTTCCTCCTTACGCTCATACGTAAATGATTTTGTCCGACAAAAAAAATTCAAAGGATTTTCTGGCCAGATGATCAGCGACACGCAGCGCTCTGGAACGCGGTTCTTCGAGGTTCATCAGGTACAGGCGAACCTGCGGCATGATCAGCGTATAAGCGCCGGCGCGGACGAGCCAGATCACCCCAACAGCTTCGCCCGGCAATTGCCGGGCGAAGGCTTTTCACGCGCGCAATCAGTAGTCCCAGATCGCCGGAATCCAGCGGAAAGCCTCGCCGTTGACGGCGACCCGACCCACCGAAGGGAAGGCCAGATGGGTGGCGACGAACAGTTCGCCGCTGGCGGCGGCTTCCTTGAGCAGACGTACGCGCACCTCCACCGATTTAGCCGGATCGTGTTCGAAACCGTTGTGCCAATCAGGATGATCGAACGCGACCGGGAACAGCGCATCGCCGGCAAAGGTCAGGCGCTCGCCGCCAGAGTCGACGTAGACCACGCAGTGTCCTGGCGTATGCCCGCCGGTGAGTCTGGCGACCACGCCGGGTGCCACGTGACATTCGTCTTCGAAGATCTGCAGCTTGCTTTCATAGTGATCAATGAACGCGTTGGCGGTGCTGCGCAGGACGTCCGGCACTGGCGCGGGCATGTCGGTGTAAGTGAAATCCGGCGTGGTCCAGAAATTCACTTCGGCGGCGGTGACGTGGATGCGCACGTCGTCGCGCAGACGGCTTTTCACCGAGTCGACCAGCAGGCCGCCGATGTGGTCCATGTGCATGTGGGTGATGACGATGTCGGTGATGTCGGCGAGGTCGACACCGGCAGCGGCCAGGCGCTTGGGGAACTGCCCGGCCCGCGGGAAACCGGGGAATTGGCCACCGAGTCCGGCGTCGACGAGGATGACTTGCTCGCCGCTGCGCACCACCAGTACGTTGAGCGCCCAGTCGAAGGCATCGGGGCCCAGGTACATGTCCTTGAACCAGGCGGCACGGTCGGCTGGATCTGCGTTGGTCGACATGGTCTGGGTCGGCAGCGGCAAAACACCGTCGCTGATCACCATCACATCGATGTCGCCCAGGCGCAGGGCGTAGCGCGACGGCACCAGTTCTTCGCTGGGGGTTGGCAGGGTCACGGCGCGATTGGCGGTGAAGGAATCCAGATGCAGGGTCATGGTGTTCTCCTTGTTCTCAGGGCAAAAGCGGAGGGCGAAATCAGGCTACCGGGATCAACGGGTCGGCGGCCGCGAGGGCGGTGCGACGATCGGCGGCCGGCGGGTAGATCCACACGGTGTTGATTTGCGTCTTGAGCTCTTTGGCTTCGGCCTTGACCAGCTTCAGCTGGCGATCCCAACCCTCGGTGTACACCGCGCCCCAGGCGCCCAGATCCAGGCAAGTCACGTACTTGGGCTGGCGATACATTGTCGGAGCGACGCCGAGCAGATCGGCGGCGGCGTTGTTGCCGGCGTAGCGACCGAGGCTGATCGCGTGCTGGCAGGACATTGCCGCGTAGTTGCCGAGGTCATCAGTGGCGGCGCGAGCGACATCACCGGCGGCAAATACATGATCGATGCCTTGTACTTTGAGATTGCCGTCGACATGCAGGCGGCCCTGAGCATCGCGTTCGGCGTCGAGCTGTTCAGTGAGCGGGCTGGCGCGGAAACCCACGGTCCAGATGACGGTGTGGCTTTCGATGTGGCGGCCATCGGCGAGCGTGACGCCGTTGGCATCCACAGCGGCAACGCTGGCGTCGACGATCCATTCGATGCCCAGTTCGTTGGACGCTTCGATGATCGATGGGCGAATGCCATCGCCCATGGTTGCGGCAATATCCTTGCTGCGATCGACGATGATCACGCGCAGGTCTTGATCCTCACCGAGAATCGCGCGCAGGCGCGCCGGCATTTCCGTCGCAGTTTCAATCCCGGTGAAACCGCCACCGGCGACCACCACGCTGTTGCGGGCAACGCTGGCCGGTTGGTTGGCCAAAGCCATGAGATGGCGTTCCAGGCGCGCCGAGGATTCGATCTGATCGACGTCGAACGCATGCTCCTTGAGGCCGGGGACCGGAGGCCGGGCAAGCTGGCTGCCACTGGCGAGAATCAGCCGGTCGTAGCTCAGTTGACCCGGACGCCCGGCCTCGTCGCGGTAACCGATTCGGCGCGCCTCGGCGTCGATGCTGTCAGCGGTGCCTTTGACAAAACGCACGCCCACTGCATCGAACAGCGCGTCGAGCGGCGCGTACATGCTGTGCACGTCCGGCTCGTAGAAGCGCGGGCGAATGCGCAATTCGGCTTGCGGGGCGAGCAGTGTGATCTCCACGTCCTGACGGTCATGCATGTCCAGCAAACGCGCGGCGCTCAACGCACTCCACAGCCCGCCGAACCCCGCACCGATGACCAATAATTGCTGTTTCATAATGTGCTCCCTGACGCTGATGGATGGATGACACCCGAGCCCGACGCGGACTCTGGCGTGACGATCACTGGCCGCCGCAACTGCTTGCCGTACTGCCTGGCGCTCAATCGTTCGCTGTCGAAAGCCATGCTAGGGCGCGGAGGCTGCGGGCGCAGTTGTCCATCGGTGTGCGTGGGGTATGCATGGGGGGAAGGGGGGGTATACGAAGGTATGAGGAGGGTTTCGAGGCGGGAATATCAAGACGGAAGGGCGGACGACCATGAGCGAATGTTTACTCCGGCCCCGTTAGCCGCAGCTTGATTATGGCGGCGCGTACCGATACTGGCTTTTAATCAGGTTTAACGACAGGATTGCGAACCTTCTTTCGCCACACCACTAGACATGGATGCTCCGCATGATTCGTAACGTTCTGGTTACTGCAAGTTTGCTGTTGATTTTGACTGGCTGCGTTTCCGCGCCGCCGCTGAATTTTTCGGTCGACGGCGTGCAAGCCAGCACGCAAAAGCTGGATGCCGATCTACGCGCGACGTCAGTGTCTTACGCCAGCCCTACGGAAAAGACCGGTGACTTGCCCTCGGATGGCGAAGCCGTGCCGCAATTGTGGCAAAGCGCGCTGCAGGAAAGCCTGAACCGCGCCACGGTGTTTGATGACGATTCGAGCAATAAGGTGAACCTGCTAGTGAAAATCATGGAGTTGGATGTACCCGCCGGGGGCATCACCATGACCACGACGTCGATGGCACGCTACCAACTGGTGAGCCGCAAGACGGGCCAGGTGTTGTTCGAAAAGGACATCGCCGCGATCGGCGAAGTCCCGCCGGGTTATGCGTTTTCGGGGCTGGTGAGAATCAAGGAATCGATCAACCGCGCGGTACAGAACAATATTCGCAGCTTTCTCGCCAGCCTGAAGAGCGCTCACCTGGCGCGCTGAATTCGGCAACGCCGTGCAGGTGTCAGTGCGCCTGCACGGCCAATGCCGTTGTTCAGTCGGTGGGCACTACGTTATCCAACGCTTTGTTCACTGCCAATTCCCCCAGCATGACCACTTGGGCAATGCCTAACAGCGTATTGCGCCGTGAGCCCTCCAGCATTCCGGCGAAATCACCTAGCATCACCGTGGCCGAGGCCAGTGATTCGCACGCGTTGACCAGCAAGGATTCAGTGTCGGATTCCGGGTTGACCATAAACAACGTGTTGGGACTGTAGGGCGTGGCGTTGATCTTGGCCGGCGCGAGGTAATGGTCGAGCGCGCGCTCGGCGGCGTCGTGAAGTTTTTTTGAATGGAAGGATTCGTAAGGCGATACCGGGTCGGTGACCGGCGGATGGGGCGGTGTCTGTGACATCAGCTGAAACTCCGATGAGCGCCGCTTGAGCGTCTGGATAAGAGGATGCCGCGCCACAGCAGTGACGCGTCGCTGGCAGTGAGGGAGCACGCCCCCTCATGCCCGGTTTGCCGGCTAGTTCGACACGCGTCGGCTGTCGAGCACGCGATTGACGATCAGCTCACTCAACATGATCACCTGCTGCAACATCAGCAGCGATCGACGTTGTGGGTGGTCAATCACACCACCGATTTCACGCGCCATGTCATTGGCGGCTGCCAGCGATTCACAGGCTTCGACGAGCAACGTTTCCTCGTCCACCGTGGGGTCGATGAGAAAGATCCTGCCCGGCTGGCGCTTGGGAATGGTGGTTTTGAGCGTCTGAGGGTCGAGGTAAAAGTTGATGGCGCGAGCGGCCGCATCTTTTATCCGCTGAGGTTCGAGCGCGGGGTCGTACGGAATTGAATCGTCGGCTGGCGGGTTTGGCGTTACTTTGAACATAGATGAATCTCGTATCGAAGTAGATAAGGAGCCATCACCCACGCTACCAAACGATGGGTGGCGGCCATGCGCGGGTTGGTAGACCGGTCGATACGCAACCCGGCGCTCACGAATGAGCCCCACGCATGCCCACCATATAAAGCTCAGCCACAAAAATGGGGCTGAATAAGGTGGCGCCTTGCGGCGATATCGGAGCGGGCTACCAAACCCGATCACTGTTTTGCAGTGACAGGGAAACGATAATGCCCAACCGATAGCCGTGTAAGCCGGCGTATTCTGAAGCACCCGTAGGCAACGGCGCAAGGTTCTGTAGCCTTTATGGCGTAACAGTTGGTGTAATTTAAACGCGATCGTTTGGCCGTGTTTAAACACGGTGGATCGTAAGAATCTTCCGTAGTTATTTGGCGGTTTAAAGCGAGGGTTGGATACAGCTGCACGACACCCATCCTGTCTAGGAAAGGCAGTGGATGACGTAGACGGGCTCGGTTTTTTTGCACGGGCGCTAGCATTGGGCGTTCACCCAAAGCAGATTGTTTGTAGGTAGGTATTTAATGCGGCCGGGAATGGCGCATTCCCTTTAAGGCTAAGGGAGGCAGCTGTGCGAGGTACCGACAAAGGCTCTAATCAATGCGACAGTAACACCCTCGCACAGCCACCATAAAAGTGACCGATTTGCAAAAAAGATGGCGACTGTACGCCTGCGATTGAGTCGCGGATTTTGCAATGCCGGAGTGACCAAGGGGGGGCCGGCGTACAGTCGTCATCAAAGCTCAGGCAGTGAGCAACCGGTCCTGTCCATAGAGGCACTTGCGTGCTACGGGTTGCTCTGCCTGGTCACTGTGGGCGGTGATGGGAGACAAGATACCTGTGAGCAATTCGGCGCGCTGCCGGGAGATTCTGTCAGCGCTGTAGGCAATGGAGCCGGATACGGTAGGCTCGGAATGCTGAAAACGGGGATAGGGTCGAATGACAGAGAGCTATCGGCGAAATGTCTTACAAGGTTTTGATGTTGGCGCGCGCAAACACGCCAGTTAGTCTGGCGGTCTTGTGCAATTTCAGGCTATCCCACGAATGATCGATTTAAAGCAGGACGCTGCGACCATAATTCAGGCCAACCAACGCTTTGACGAATTTATAGCCGTCCATAAAGAGGAGCTGCTTTCCCGGATCACAGATGATCCGCAACGGTTGGCTATTCGATATTATTTTAACGTTCTGCGAGAGCTGTGCACTCAGGGCTGCAATTGCTTAGCCGCCCAGGCGTACTCGACGTTAGAGGCATTGAGTCGAGTCATCATGGAGCAGGCAGCCAATATGCTCTACGTGAGTATGGACAGCGGTGATCATGTGCGGCAGTTGCTCAGAAGCAGCAGAACAATGACTGAGAACAACGGCAAAAGCTGGGTGGCTTATCTGGCCGAAAACGGTTTGGATCATCCTGCCGCGCAAGCGCGGCATGAGAATGGCGCATTGATGCGGGAGCATTTCGATCATCGCTGGCCTGACGTAAAGCGCTACCCAGGCGGCAGAGGCCTTTTTGCCGCCGTCGGTTGGGACAATGCCTATTTCGCTTTCTACTCACCCTTGTGTGACTCTGTGCACAGCTTCTCAGATGATATTTCCAATCTGGTCGATATTAGCGAGGTGTTCTCCGAGTCGCCTGACTTCGCTGAACAATTGCTGCGGTATACAGAGGACGAGCGTCGCCGGCTGGCGACCTATCATTATGCGAGTGCGATGGGCTTGCGTGTCGAGGCATTTGGACGTTTGTGTGGTTTTATGAATTTCTCCCTAGACAATAACGTCATCAAGGACATTTTCGATGACCTCCGTAGCCTGATTATTCGCCATGATAATTTCGATGAATCACGGCTGAGCGAACAGAATGCTGGGGATATGTCGCTTAAGGATTTTTTGGAAAAAAAGGTGCGATGCGCCAATCAGTGTAGGTGGTTGCGCGGAGATAAAACTTGGTCGTAGAGTCCAGTCAGACCTGACCCCACTGATTAAGTTTTTCTGCCTGCATGTCCTGATGGACGGCTTCAGGGATATGTGGCGATTCAAGAGCCAAAGAATCAATTCGAACTCTGAGATCTTCGATTTTCTCGACGGTGATTTCAGGATACGTGCGCAGTAACTCAATTTCTCGACCTATAGCATTGTATTTCGCGCCCGCACCTCGGTGTTTTTCAGCTTGCTCTTGGTAGCGAAGCGTTGACTGCAACGCAGTGAGAATAGCTGCCAAAATGCTCATCGCCCCCACACCGAACTGCAACCAGAAACAAGATTGCTGCTGAAGCATGGCAAATACCGCCGTCCCTACTACTGCTGAAAGAGTGATAGTAGGGAGCGCTATCCAGAAATGAAGTTTGGAATACCTCAGCGCTGCACGGTAGTGCCCCACCGCGACCACCGAGGTTCGCTGGTACCAACTCTCTAAAACCTGTTGCGCGTCGACCTGACTCATCGGTGTCACCATCACAATAAAAGGCCCATCTTACTGTGGACGACGAAAGAACAGATACTGTCCGGGCTAAATTCCACCTTACGTTAAGCTTTGTTTGCACCACACTAGGGCTCACTACACCCTTTTTTTAGCGTGATCTTAGTTATCAATTGAGCCATGCTGTGATCGGAAATCGGTGCGAATGAATAGCATAGGCAACAGTCAGGAGAAATGATGACTAAAGGAAAAATCACTGCTCGCAGATGCAACCTGTGTCTTAAGCGATCTCAGATGACCGAGGATCATATTTTTCCTCAAGGCATTGCGATACCGGGTCAGCGGCAGGTCACGAAAATTCTTCACAAAGTTGATCCCGATTTTCGCGGACGGCAAGGGACGAGTCTTGTCCAAAACGGACTCAAAAAGTCTACGCTATGCGCTGATTGCAATAACCGAATTTTGGGAGCTAAGCTTGATCCTGCGTTGATTAAACTTTGTAAGGACGTTGGTGTACAGATCAGTTTGGGCCGATTTCCTATGTTGCCGAGTATTGTGGTTCAACACATTGAGCTCAACAAAGTGGCGAAATCCGTAGCAGGCCACTTGTTGGCACTAGATGAATACCCTCAGGCAACGCACAAAACTGCTAGAGAACTGCGTCGCTTCATTTTGCGGGATGATGCAACTCTTCCACCCACATTGCGGTTCCATATGTGGCTTTACCCTTTCAATCGCCAAGCTATTTTCAAAGACCTGCATCACATTCAGTTTGGAAGCGGATACGATCCTTTCTGGATATCGGCATTTAAAACTTATCCTTTAGCTTTTGCGTTTAGCAGTGAGATAACTAACCCAAGCTTTCGGCTACCAGGCGTAATGGATATTACTGAGTGGGTCAAAGACACTCCTGAGCAACAGTATCGACTCATAATACCCACCAGGCCTACCGTGGATCCGAACTGGCCATTCGCGGCACACAAGGAAGGGGCGATCTTGACCGGGGATCATGACAGCATCACTACACAGCCCTACAAAAAAAATAAGATTTGATAATTCACACCCACTAGTTGAGGCGAAACTGTCTCCCCAAGAGCACAATAATGACTGATTTCTTCTCAAACATATGGGCATTTCTCAACGGAATTTCCACGATTGGATTGACCGTGACCTTGAGTTTGGTGACATCGCTTATTGCAGCGATTGTGAGTATTTTGAACGCTCAGAGACTACTCGGCGTGCAACGACTATCAAACGCTCGATCGGCCTCGACATTTATCGCCGACAAACGTCAAAAGTGGATCGATGATCTGCGTAATGATGCATCTCGATACCTTTCACTATCGCTAGAAATTGCGGAGGCATGGAAGCAGCTTTATTGGAAATGCGGAGCCGAGTACGACGAGAACCCAAATCGCGACCCATCCGACGTACTTAATGTCTGTGAATCGCTGCGGATTAGATTTATTAACGATAATTCGGGGCGAGATAGCGAGCATCATCAGCTATACATGCGAATAATTTTACGACTGAATAATGAGGAGTGTACACACTTGGAACTCAGCGCGTTGCTAGGCAATCTTCGATTGAATATGAAAGACTTGGCTTTGGCCGCACTTAAAGGAACTTACTCCAATCAAGGCCTGTTTGACTCTATCGAAAACAGTCTAGAGCGATCGGCGGCTAGCACGAAAATAATCTTAAAGAAAGAATGGCAGCGATTAAAATTTGAAGTGGCGGATCCAGACAGACTGATTGCAGAAATTTTGTCCGGTCGCAAATCTAATAAGGCTGCAGCAAAATTAAAATCTTAATATTCCAGTTTGGTTTGGAAATGCCGATGCCACCCAGTGAGAGCTAGGCTAAGGCAAGGACGACTCCCCGTGTGCTGGGGTTCATCCTGCCAACCTATTAGTACCTACACCACTCTCGATACTCTAAATTCGATAGATTTTTCAATCTTGATCAGATGAACTTTATCTCCCTCTTCATTCCAGACTGGGCTATTCAGACCAAAATAGAAGTAATGGGCAGGAGTGCCTTGCTTAGTTTTTCCCTTCGCATCCTTACCAACGCGAGTTCTAACAAAAATATGATCGTCTTCTTTTACTTCCCAGTCTGGGAAGATGAAAACATGGCGATGCTTGTTGCTCACGGTACCGTCACTTTTGAAGGTTTCATCGAAAATCATGTAGCCTGCGAGATTACAGTCGTTTTTAACGCGAATGACTACTTCTTCTTTCGTTTCATCACCTTGAGCTCTTACTTCAGCAACTCTTAAGTCCATAATAGTGATACCTTTTTTTCAAATTTCAGTGTGGAGCTGGCAGAACGCCAGTTCCGAGGGTAGGCTAGCTCGTGGCCCCATGACTAGGAAAGCCATTTTTTATTTGAGATACCGTGTGATTCGGTTCCATTTGAGCTCGGCGCATGGGCACGAAGCCCGCACCACAGAGATGACTTTGGTTGCTTAGGAGTTGGATGACGTAATGGACGAACAAGGCAGGTTTGGGCTGTACGAAAAACTGTATTTCCACGAACTGGACCGCAAGGACAAACTTCTCGCAAGGCTTAACTTGCCGCTAGGTATGATTGTTGGATTACTGACTTTCTTCGGATTTCTTCTGAGCAAACCCCCTTCAGGCGACGATTGGCCCTACGTTTTTTTCTGGGTGTTCTACGACTGGGCCTTTGTCGCGTTTGTGCTAGCTTTGTGGCATTTCCGGAAGGCGTGGATACGTGGCGAATATGACTATGTCATACCGGTATTAAAGCGGCTTGAAGACCACTTTCAAGGACAACTGAAGCCGTATTTCGGCACTGATGAGGACGGCCTGAATAGCTATTTCGAGAAGGTAATCTACGATTACTATGTTGAAGGCGCCACTATCAATGCCACAAATAATGATCAACGCTCCAACGAAATTGATCAGCTCTCAAAGTACGTTGCACTCAGTGCTACGTTTGCTATCGCTTCATTCATCCCATTTTTTATCGCTAACCATACGTAGGTGATATATGTCAGAGCCGCCAAAGCCACCACCACCACCGCCACCACCAATGCGGAATATTCGACACGACGTCCCTCGACCTAGTGATCGGCCTCCGCCACCGCCAGCTCGTCCACCTAGAGACCGATGAAGCTGCATAGGGCGAGTGCCCGCCATGTTTGAAGAAAGAAGGCCGCTTTCGCAAGCGGCCTGTCTGTCATCTATCAAGAAACTCCCAGATTCCTGTTGTACCTCCCCAACTGATCCTCACCCCCCACCCGAAAAAAATTCGCCAAATAATCCAACAACACCACCTCTTCACCATTGATCATCTGCCGCACGTACGTCGCCGAAAACGGCGTCTCGTACTTGGTCGGATTCCGCGGTTTATGCGTGCCCAACTGGTACTCCTTCCCGGTGATGGTCATGGTCGTCACCAGCGGCACCTCGTTCACCAGCCCGCCATTGTTGAACACTTGCACATTCGACCGGCACTGCAACTGCACACTCTTGAACGGCGTCACCAGCTTCCTGGCGGCCTCCACATACAAGCTGTTCCAAGTGATTTTCCCTTCCAGTTTGTCGATGCCATCCGGCAATTCAATCAGCCCGACCATGCCCTGCCCTTGAAAGTCGCTCATGACGGTTTTGATGGTGCCCAAGTCGATCTCTTCACACTTGCCAAAGTAGCTGGCGCCATCGAGGTAGAGGTTGGCGTTGGAGATGCGGTGTGCGCTGAAGCCTGCCATTTATACGGTTCCCAGGTTGACGAGGTAGTCGCCGGTGATTTCGGTTTCGAAGGTGCCGCGTTCGAACGGTAGCGGTACGGTGAATTTGTAGTTGAACAGTGCGTGGCCCTGTTCGAGTTCGGTGCTGGGGTTGCGCGCCGGGTCGTACCAGCATTCGCCGCCGACCAAGGCGCCGTCGCCGATGAGTTTGCGCAGGAACAGGTTGACGCTTTCGGTGAGGCTGGTGATGAGCGCGGTGGTGATGGGCTGGTCGACGAACTGTAAGGCGCTGTAGCGGATGGATTCGTCGATGACGTCTTTGGTGCGGCGTACGTTTTCGAAGTTGCGCATGTGGGTGACGCTGGGCCATGCGGCGGTGCGGTTGCCCCGCAGGCGCAGGCCGGTGCCGTAAGCGTTGAAGACGGTGGTGATGCCGTTTTCGTTGAGCAAATTAACTTCGCTGTGGGGGTCGTCGATGCGTGCGGTTAATGGGCGTTCGAGGCCGATGACGCCGAGCAGTGGCTGGTTGGAGCTGCTCCACCAGTAGCCGTGGTCGTTGTCGATTTTGGCGCGCAGGCCGGCGGCACGGATGGACAGCGGTTGCAGGCGTTCGCCGTTGCTGGCGGCGTCGTAGACGCGCACGTGGGGGTAGCACAGGCGCACGCGATCGCTGCTGGTGTTGAAGTTGATGTCGCCGGCCGGGCCGCGCCCGGCTAGCACGTGTTGGACGGTGGCGCCGATGGGGGCGTCGATGTAGGCGACGCCGCCGACTTGGCTGGCGGCGACGGTCAGTTCTGCCGTGACGGGTTTCAGGGTGCTGAAGCCTGGGGCGATGAAGAGTTTGGGGAAGAAGCCCAGGCGGTTGTAGCTGTCTTGAAAGGCTTTGAGGCCGGTGCGTCGGCCGGCTTGGTCGAGGCTGCCGATGATGTCGGCGGCGGTGACTTTGGCGGGGTCGGTGTAGGTGTAGTCGATTTTGATGGGGGCGTTGGTGGGGATGGTGCCGGTGGCGAGTCGGGTGATTTGGCCGGTTTCCAAGGACACGGTGTAGTCGGTGCCTGGCTGGTAGGCGTCGGTGCCTTCGGCGGGCATCAGTTGCAGTTGTTGCAGCGCGGTGTGTTCGAGTTGCAGTGGGTTGTTGTCGGCGAACTGTTTGCGTTGTCCGGTGACGGTGCTGTGGTGGATGGCCGGGTCGAGGACGTTGACGACCAGCACGGTGCCGGCGCCGAAGTCATAAATGCCTTGCAGGGCTTCGGGGATGCTGTGGCCGGTGGTGTGTGGGCCGAACTGGGCGGCGTGGGTGTCATTGAGGCACAGGGTCAGTTCGTTGATGGGGCCGGTGGGCGCGGTGCCGACCAGGGCGATGACGGCGGATTTGACGACGCGAATGGGGCGCGGGCCGCGCTCGATTTCGGTGGTTTCGATGCCGTGCAGGTAGTTGGCGGGCATGGCTTATTCGTCCTTAGCGGGCGGCTGTGGCTTGGGCGTTTTGCCGGCCGGTCTTGTGTGGGCTGGCAGCGGTTGCAGGTGGTTGAGGGCGAGCAAGACGCGGGTGTAGTCGTGGTCGGCGGGCAGTTCGACGGGCTCGCCGGGGTGCAGTTGCACGTCGAGCGATGGCTGGGTGTTGTCGAGGCGCAGCGAGACGCCGCTGGGTGGGCCGTTGTAGCGATAGCGCGTGAGGGTCACGGGGTTTGCTCGAATTCAGGGTGTTTGAGTAAGGGCCCATGCTGGTCGGGGGCGGCTTGCAGTTGGGTGGCGCGGGTGGCGTAGTCCTGGGCGTATTGCCAGACGCCGTTGCTGTGGCCGATGAAGTGTTCGGCGAGCGGACGGCAGGCTTGGTCGGTGTGTGGCGGGCACCACCCGGTGAGGCTGGCGCGCAGTTGGTCGAGGTGGCTGATGACGCCGTCGGTGCCGTTGAGTTGGCGAAAGATGAGGGTCAGGCGCAGGACGATCTGGCGGGCCTGGACGGTGGCGTCGAGGCTTTCGGTGTGGCCGAAGGTGGATTTGCCGTAGGCCAGGAGGACGGCGCCGCGGGGGTGGTTGAGGCGGTATTGCTGGGGGTTCTCGGGGAAACGTTCGACGATGAGTTGCTGGCCGAAGTCGGTTTGCAGCCGGCCGAGCATGGCGTCCATGAGTTGTTCGGTTTGGGTGTTGGGCGCTGCGGTCATGGGTAGCCCTCCCAGACCTGTGCGGTGAATTGTTGCGGACGTGCGCGCACGCGGATCTCACCGGGCTCCGGCACGGCGTGTCCCGTGGGCAGGCCAAGGGTGACGATGCCGTCGCGGATGCTTTCGAGCAGTTTGAGCGTGTCTTTGCGCGCGCTGATGACCGCGTCGGGCAAGGCGCCTTCGGGGCGGCGCTGGTAGAGCCAGTGGCGCGCTAGGTAGATGACGGCATCGCGCAGGACAGTGGGCACCGGATCGAGTGGCAAGTGGTAGCGGCCACGCAGGTAGCCGTCGACCAGTTCTTCGGCCTGGCGCACGCTGCTGGCGATGACGTGTTCGTCGGGCTGGCGCGCGCCCGGGTCGTCGTTGGACAGCTGCGTCAATGTCATCAAGGGAATGGCGTTGCCGAGGTCTTCGCGGGTGCAATAGCGCATGGCTCAACCCGCCTTCAATTCGACCAGTGCTTCGGGGAACAAGCAAAGGGCCAGCGGGTTGGCCTGGGCTTCGAGGTCCCAGCCTTTGCCCATTTTGCGCGGCTCAGCCTTGCTGTAGAACGGCTGGCCGAGGGTGTTGACGGTTTCGTTGTAGTTGGCCGGCGCGTTGAACAGACGGAAGACACCGCGCGCAACCGGAAAGACCTGGGCGACGTCGGCCGGGATAAAGCGCTGGCCGCTGACGGTGACGTCGTATTCGATGAACTCAATGCCGCCGAAGGTGAAGCCTGAGCGCAGGTCACCGCCGATCCGGTCTTGTGCCTCTTGGTAGTGGGCAAAGGCTTCTTTGACCTTGGCGTGGTCGGTGAAGGCGTCGAACCAGTCCGGCCCACAGAACGAGCGAAACCCGGTGACCATGACGCAGCCGAGTTTGGATTCGGCGTGACGCTTGGCGTCGAGACAGGCTTTGCGCACGTTGGTACCAGCGCTGCTGAGGGCGACGGTAACGCTCTTTTGCTCGACGGCAAACTCATCGAACAGGTCGAACAGCACCGAGCCATCGGCGTCGAGCAGTTTGCCGCGCAGTGCGCCGACGCGCTGAAATTCGCGCGTGGTTTCGATGCTGTTTTTGAGGTCTTGCAGGTGGTCGTTGATGACAGTGGCCATGGGCGCGGTGGCGCTCTCCTGACCGAAGGCGGCGATGCCCTGCAATTGACTGGGCAGCAGTGGCCGGCTGATGGGCAGGTGCAGGGTTTCGAAGGTGCGGCGCTTGCGTTTGTTGCCTTTGACCGGCGCGGGATCGTCGTTGCGTGAGGTGTTAGGCACCAGGACCAAACGGCCTTCGCGCTCATCGATGATGACGCTGGTGCTGGTGACACCTTTTTCGTCGAACAGGCCCATGGCGCCGACCTTGCCGGGAATGGCCGGGAGTTTGTTAACGGCGGCGGTCAGGTTGGCGACGGTGAAGAGGTCTTGCAGGTTCATGGGGTGGCTCCGTTAAAGGGTGGCGCGGGCGACGATGCCCAGGGCGTTGAGCTCGTCGAGGGCGGCGGTTTGTTGTGGCTCGGTGATGCCGGCCGGCCAAACCAGTTCTGCCCGCGCAACGACAGCGCCACGGGCGATGACCACGGCGGGCGCATCGCCGGCGCTGGCGTCGACGCGTTCGGCCAAGACAGCCACGGCTTTTTTCGCCGGCCCCGCACCGCTGGGGTCGAGGGCCTGGTACTTGTGGGCAACCTTGGCGAGCACTTGGCCCAAGGGGTAATCACTGCCGCCCAACAACGTGACGCGGTCTTTGCTCCACCCGGGGCTGACTTGCACCAGCAGCAAGTCGCCAAGGTCTTTGGGCTGGTTGAAAGTGGCCACAGTCATTGCCCCCGCTGGGTGCGGGCTTCCGCATCGGCCAGCAACGGGTTGGTGCTTTGCGAGGCGGTCTGGCCGGCGCGCTGCAAGGTGGCGACCTCGCTGAAGCTGATGGCGCCGGTGAGGTCTTTGAACAGGCTTTTGAGACCATCGCTCAACGGCTGACGCTGCTCGCCCTCACCAAAGTGCAACGGCGTTGCACTGAGCTGCGCGGCATCGAGGGTGGCGATGACCACCGGCGCGTGCAGCGGCTTCATGCCAGCGGCAACGAGCTGCTCGGCGTAGGCGACGCTGGCGGTGTGGACGGCCTGCTGCACAGCAACCCGTGCGGACTGGTCGCGTTGGGCTAGTTCGGTCTTCAGGCGCAGGTTCTCGGCTTGGAGGGTGTCGGTGTCGGGGGCCGTGATCGGCGGCGCTTGCGGAATAGATTGAGGTGCCGGTGCTGGGGCGGCTGGCGCGCCTTCGCTGAATAGGATGACGCCAGGCTCTGCTTCGGCGAGTTCGATCGGGCGCAGGCCTTTGACCGCCGGCGGCTGGGCACCGAGGAAGCCCACGTGGCGCAGGTAGTAGACGCCGGGCACGGGGTTGTTAGGCGCGGTTGGGTGGTAGAAGGACGCGGAGATCTTTTTGTAGCTGCCGGCGGCCAGTTGCTCGGCGAAGGTCGGATCGATTTGTTGCGGGGTGGCGATCAGGCCTTCAGGTGTCGCGCTGAGGGATTGGACCCAGCCGGCTGCGGGGGCGTCGTGTTGGGGGTGGCCGATGACTAAGGGGGCTTCGTGGAGGGTTGGGTTGTAGGCGGCTACGGTGGCGGACAGGTCGGAGGCGGTGAAGTTTAGGGTGGTGCCGCAGGAGGCGGTGTGGAGGCCGGGTTTGAATATGTGGAGGGGGTTCATGGTTTAGCGCTGCGTTGGGGAGATATGCAGAGCTTGGGCTTGATGATGGGTTTGGGCTTTTAATCGGATTTAAAGGGTGGACTGCGTGGATTGCTGATGATGTGGCGGAAACTACGTACGCGTATGGCGGCCTGCTTGTTTATAAAGCATTTACCGCTGATGCCCCGCGCAACCTTGAGCGGTTGCGGGGAGCACGGTGTTATGAGCCTTCTCGGCCTGTTGTGATTAGCCTTCGCTCTCTTTTTCGCGGTGCCGGATTAGGTCTTCGAAACATCCAAAACGAAAACATCGATCAGTCCAACCAGTTCTGGTGGCAGCGTCTGTTGGATGCTCGCTTTTAGTTCTTGCGCAGTATTTATAGTTGTATTTTTAAGACCGGCGACCTTTTCAAGAGGGCCGAACCAGATCGCGAGGTAAATGCCCTGTTGCTCTGCGTCTGGGTGAATTGAGTAACGATCATAGAGTTGTGCACCTGCGGCCGTGTATAGCTCTCTATGCCACTGCCCCTTTACCTCGACCACCAGCAATCTTCTTTTACCGCCAATGAATTTGGCGGCAGTAAAATCGCTGCGGTTTTCACTTTTCATCTGGTGCTCCGACGTAATCGTGATGCCTTGTGTCTTAAGCGTTAAATCCAGACGTTCGGCAATGACTTCAGTGGCCTTGACCTCGCCCAATCGTACGCCGCCGTTGTAAAACCGGTCTGCGGGGTTGAACTCCCCACCGTCTATGGCTTTCTGAAAGTCCTGAAGCTCTTGGAGGACGAGTTGGCGCAAACCCTCCACGTTCACGACTGCATCGCGATCAAGTCGATTTACGATCTCATCTGGTGTGGGTGGCTCGAAATCTCTGAGAGCTTTTTGCCTGATTTTTCCAGCTAGCAAGCTTTTTAGGTCGCCGCACATGTCAACAAAACGCGTATCTGCCAAAAGCCGTTTTAAGACTATAATTGATTCGTCGATATCACATGCATATAGCATCCCAATCATATCAGTTAAGAAACGATATGCCACTTCGTCTTTCGGGCTTTCTGAGCCCCAACTACTCGGCAGATGGACCTTAGGCCACTTATCAATAAAGCCATCAAGGATGGTTTCAATTTTGGTTGCGGTGAGTACAGGCCAGGCTGAGTGATCGCTTCGATTAAAGCGACCGGAATGAGCATTAAGTGTGAACACATTGTCTTTATCAGATTTCAACCAATTCCAATATTGATTTGGGGTTTCTTCAATAAAATAAAATGCACGAACCAACCAGAATATGCGCTTTTGCTCAAGGTCTTCATCGGTCGTGAGCGTCGGCCAGTCGAGCATAAAACCCGCACATTTTTTTGAAATTATTTCAATAAGAGCGCGACGATCACCAAACTCAGCGGCAACTTCAAAAAGCGTGTCCATCGGGTCGATAGCTAAGTCAGCAAATCGCCCGAGCCATTCTATCGAAAGATCTGCTCTTAAATGACTGAAAATTTCGTCGCGGCGCAAAAGCCACACATCTGGGTGCTTGCAGGCTTTCTGAGCCAGTTGCGGCTCCAAGTACTCGCGTAAGTAGCTCTCAGCACTCGTTCCCGCAACAAAAATTAGCCTGTCGATCTCAGCCTTTAGCGCATTCCGATCCTCCTCGATAACCGAGCTGTAGTGGCGATCAATACTGGTTCGTAGTGCGGTTAACAAGCGGATATCTACGCTCTCTAGGCTCCCTTCACTGCGCATGATCTCTAGGCATGCCGCTAACAAAACCATTTCAGCGTGTAGAATTTTCCCCGAACATTGTAACTCTGCAAATTTTGCTAATTCAGGAATCAATGAATCAATGAATCCAAGGCAATTTCTGAGGGCGGTTCGGACGAGCTTCTCGTCACCTACGCTTTCCTCAATTTGCTCTGGTCGCGTTAGAGTTAGTTGGGCAAAGTGAAACAGGCTCTGCCAATCGCAACCGCTTTGAATGAGCGCTTGATTGTCTTGGTAATATTGGATGCGCGCGGCACGCCGTTCATCTCGTTGCCGCTGTCTACGTTTGACTTTGCGATTCAGTCGCGGAAATCGAGCTTTATCAGAAATTTGCTTATATGCTCTGTTGGATCTTACCCATTCCTTCATAAACAGGGGCTTCTCCAACGCTTGTTCACGCATGTGTCGCCTTAGGGGATCCGACCCTCGCTCCGTTTTATAGCGATAACGTTGATGTGCAGCCATAAAGGATGCCCAAAGTGATGTATTGTCGCTCGAAAATGCTAGATCAATAATGAATTCGAGATCACGATATTGGAGTTGCAAGCCTGAATGAGAGTACATCTCAAAATTTTCTATTCTTGTCTCGAATATCACGTCTCTGTCGATCAAGTCTCCAAAAACATGAGCTATGATTCCTTGTCGTAGGGCATCATCACTTTGGAGTGTCCTCACTGCAGCACTATGGCTGGCCACTTGATGATGAGGAAAATTTAGATTCTTAAGCCACTGCCAAACGCGCGGAGGATCGAAAGGCGCAGAAGCTAATTCGAAATAACTATCAAGCATTAAGCCAATTATTTTGCTTATGGCGTCTCGACAGCTGCATTCGTAACGCTCTTTACCGCAAGTACAAATTGCTGAGAGAGACAGTTCATCAAGTAACAGCTCAATTAAGCTTGGATCTAATATTTCAATTAGCTTTCTGATGAAATAGCTCGTACCAACTGTTCGCGCCAGTTGATCTATCGGCACGGGGTAAAGCTTCGTACACGCTTTAAAGAAATTCGACAAGTAAGTAGCCCCAAAAATATCCGGGCCCAGCGTCGTTATAATATTCGTTGCGACTTTTAAGGACGCGCTAGTAGCCTCCGTTGTTAGGATATCAATATCTGGATGATGATCATAATTATTCAGTTCAAGCAAACAGCTACTGGCGAGTAGGCGGGTATGTTCGCTTTGGTCAGACGTCAAGACGAGCTGACGCAGTTCATCTGTCAGATGTTCTGTTGCCGGTGACCCCACCAGTAATTCGAGGACCAGATCGCGCAAATGCCCGTCGAGACCTGGAGCAAGAAGAGGCTTAATTTCTTTCAGGACATCTTCGGTAAAAAAGCCAGCTGCACTGAACCGACGCCACGAGTCACCCCGTCGAAAATAAGGATCTCTCGTTTCAACTTCTTTTAAGCACTGTATGAGCAGGCGCTTCGAGGAGTGATGAAGTTGAGACGGGTCACCGTTCGCGAGCACTGCGTAGGGATCAAGTTCAATCGCTGTCTCCTGAATAGACCTGTTGCCTAGCGCGGCTAACCATCCCAGCAGACCCCTGAGTTCGTCCCGGACTGTGGAGTTAGGTGCAATGATGGGTAAGCATTTGTGAATCGTCAGATGGTCAGACGGATCAGCTATGCGCTTGGCCAAGTAATCCGCGGCACAGTATTCAGCGACAATCTTGTGAACCGGGCGATGCTGATCTGCGGTGTCCCCAGGTTTGAAAAGCCGTGTTGCCAGGATGCCTTCAGCTGCGGTTGGGCTCTCAAACAAGGACGTAAGCAGTGGGTAGATTCGGTCCGCCGTTGCTTCGCTCGTTCCGATACCTTCTGCCCCTGACAGCAGAAGCTTGGCGAACACCTCAGACGACAAATCAATTTTTTGTGTGATCGAAAGGGGCTGGCTGGCCCTTGATACCGTGGCATTGGCCTCCTTCGCCAAACGTTCGACTGCTTGGGAGAATATATTTCTCTTGTCGGTGAATCGACTACCGCTCTCTATGTACGCGTCTGCAAACATTTTCAAGAACTGGGGATTGGGCAGGAGCGCGGCCAAGTCAAATCTTTCCACTTCCGCTTGGAACGCTGCGAAGTCTTGACCTGGAGCATGGTGATGAAACACTTGTTCCTGTTCCGCTTCCTCAAACTCAACTAGCCTTACCACGAGCGGTGAGAACCCAAGATACTCCTCGAATGCACTGGTGGCCGCGGTGCCCCATTCGCTGGATCTGCTCGAAATTATCACGCACGTCGGCCTAGCTTTACTGGCATTGGCCAAGAGATCGTGGATGCCTGTTTGATCGATTTTTGCCAGCTCGTCAAAAGCATCGATTACAAGCGCAGAGCCTTCTACATCGGTGCCTACTCGTTTGAATTTATTTGCGGTAACGACAGAGGTGCCCAATTTCTGAGCCAAGCTCCCCATGAGCTCAGTTTTTCCACCACCGGGCTCAGCCAAGACAACGACGTAATTCGAAGCAGCCAATAACGCTTCTTCACTGTAGGTTTGGTCTTGGTTGGTAAGTCTGCGCGGGAGATAGAGATTAGAACTCATAGTGAGAAATTCTTGCTGTTGTGTGTAGAGAGCACCAAAATTACGGCGCCAGTTATTTGTGAGCTGCAGAGAAATCTGACACATCCTCAGACGATATTAGCTCTTTTCGTCTAGGTGTGGGTTCATGGCGTAAAATTTAGTTGGAGTAGTGGCGTTCTTAATAAGGATTTAAGATAAAGCGGCGAGACAAGTAGTGAAGCTGCATTGGCAACATATCTCTGCCGGCATAAAAACAATTGAAAATAGCTTCTGCACTCAGCAAACAAACTTTCTGTGCTGGCGCGATGGATGTACTTTAACTATCGAGAAACCGAAGCATAGCTAGCTTCGCAACGTATCCAAACCTATATCAAAATTCTCTACCAATCGTCAGCTCGGCTAAAGTGTTAAGTAAAAGAGACACTTTCCATTGCTGGGGTATCTTCAGCGCTTCACTCCTTCTTTATTAATCAAGCATTTAATGTCTGTCGACACCACGGACGAATGCGAACTATCCATTATAACGAAAAAATATAGCGATTTCGGAAGCGCACTGCTGAGTTGGATCCATACTAATGCCCGCAACATCTGACTGTTACGATTCGGTAATTTAAATAAAAAAGGAGCACTCATGGAACTTTCACAAGAAGCAATTAACCAGATTGACAAAGAAATGAAGGCTGCAATAGATAGTCAAGGCGACATGCTGCCTGCGGACATTAGCGCAGAGTCACTTTGCAATAATAAGGAGCTTATTCTTGGATTTCTCCAGACGCTGACCGGCCTCATTCCAAGTGTATTCGGAAAGCTAGCTGGCCAAGGTGTTCTGATGGCTGCAAAAGCTTGGTTTAAACACAAAGGCTGCTGAATAGGACGGCCGCATTTTGCGGCCCGTCTTTCAGCTCTCGAGCGGTCGTTCATGCTTTGAGGAGCAATTATCCATGATCAGAGACTCCCAGTACGGCCTCGGCTTTTCTGAAAAGCAGGTCGTCATTCAAACCGATATAGTGCTGGACGAAAAGCAAAAAAATTCTATCGATAATCGTAAGGTGTTTGACTTCGGAACCTCTCAAACCTTTGATGTATTAGAAAAAGTTGATTGGGGTTTTGATGCAGACCATCTGACTATTCGTGATGTAGAAAATATAAAAAACGATCCTAAGACTCTTGCTATCGCGCCAGTCATGCCAATGCAACTTATCGGTCCACTCGACATCCCGGCTCTGGATGAGGTATTGACAAGAAATTCTGTGGCTTGGGGAGTTACAGCTGTTGGTGCAATTGGTTCAGCTTACTCTGGAAAAGGCGTAACCATTGCGATACTCGACACTGGTATTGACTTGGATCACCCGGCGTTCCATGGGATTGAATTCGTCGTTAGAAATTTTACCGAAGACGGTGCTGAGGATGACGTTACCGATGCAAATGGCCATGGCACGCATTGCGCGGGCACTATTTGTGGACGGGACGGTGAGTATGGCCGTATAGGCGTGGCGACGGGGATCGATAGAGTGTTAATTGCGAAAGTCATAGGCGTTCGAGGTGGTGATAGCGAGCAGGTCGTAAATGCAATCCAATGGGCTGCCGAGCAAGGCGCAGATATTATCTCCATGTCATTAGGGATTGATTATCCTGGAAAAGTTAAGCAGTTGGAAAAAGTGCTTCCAATCGAGTTGGCAGTCTCTCGTGCACTAGAGGGTTATCGCGCTAATGTGATTCTGTTTGATCGACTTGCTTCTTTGATGCGAAGCAGGAAAATCCTTATCGTGGCCGCAGCCGGAAATGAAAGCAGAAAAGATGTTAATCCGGAATTTGAGGTCGGCGTCAGCCCACCGGCAGTTGCTGAAGGGATTGTTTCCGTCGCTGCACTCACGCAGACCAGCGATGGACCACACTTCGACATCGCCTCATTCTCAAATGTGGGCTCCAACGTTGCCGCACCGGGTGTGGGTATTCTTTCTGCAAAAGTTGGCGGTGGTGTCAAAAAACTCAGCGGCACTAGCATGGCGACTCCCCACGTAGCCGGAGTGGCGGCACTTTGGATCGAGGAGTTGAGAAGCAAGGGTGGGTATAATTATTCCGCTCTCATCGGCCGGTTGGTGGGGAATGCGGCCAATAATGTTTTCGTGCCTGGTTTCGACTTACTCGATGTCGGAACAGGGCTCGTCAAGGCTCCTTGACGACAGAGTGTTCGCTGGTTGGATAGCTGCCGAGCTTTTTGTGTGTAAAGAGCATGCGAGGGTTCTAAACTTTAATGAGGCGCCCACTTTGAATGCCGCCGAGAAAGCGTAGGTGCTGTTTAATAAGTTATGGCGCGTTGCAGCCTGAAGATGGTTCAGCGCATGTTCGAGGATGGAACGATCGGTTTCGGCTTGAAGCAAGCCTGAGGCATCCATAGGTAAATAGGGCCTAGCTGGCACGTCCCCCCATGGGTTTGGAAAACTCGCCTGCTCGCCTCCGAATTGCATCATCGCCGCATACGGTTTGTTACTGCCCACGACGGCCGAACTATCGGTCGCATGCGTGACGATCGACGCCGCCAACCCTCCCGCGCTGACCTGCAGCATCCGCCCCGGCCAATGCCCCTGTTTTGCCCGCCTCTCAGTGGTGACATCGGAGAGTTCGGGCCATTCGGGGCGGCCTTCGTGTTCGAAATTTTCTTCGGTTTGGCTGGCGAGTTCGGCGGCGATGGCTTGCATCAGCGGGGTCAGGTCGCCGATGGCGTCTTCGATTTGGTTGAGGGTTTGTTGTAAGCGTTGGTGATTTAGTTCGATGGTGAGCATGGGGGGCCTGTGTTTTGGGCAATGGTCCGCTTTCGCGAGCAGGCTCGCTCCCACAGAGGCTTTGGGGCGGGTCAGTTGGTCATGTGTGGGGCGGTGGCTTGCTTTAGGGCTTGATTCGGCCTGTGCCGGGTGCGTGGTTGAAGCCTGAGTCTGGGTGGAATGTAAATTCATGGCCTTGGGCGTTGGTCAGGCGGATGCCGGTGAGGGTGGCGGTTCGGGTTTCGCCGGTGTGCTTGCGACTCCTGTTTCCAAGGTTTTGGTGAAGGTTTTGCCGTGGCTGGTCTGGATGGTGAGGCCTCGGAGTTGGACGGCGGCTGCGGTCAGGGCGATGACGCGGCAGCGGCAGTTGAAGCCGTTGGGTGGGTAGATGGTTTGCCAGATGGGGTCGTCGTGGTGGAAGACCTGGCCGTGCATGGCGCGGTGGCTGGGGCGGGTTTTGCTGTCGATGATGGAGACGAGCATCCAGTGCGGGTGGGTGGCAGCGGCGGCTTCCATGCTGGTTTTGCGGCCGGCATGTAGGCGCTTTGCAGGTTGGTTTGGTAGATGGTTTTGAGGCGGCACGGGCTGCCGAGTTGGACGGGTTGGGCGGTGCCGCCTGCGTCGACGATGATTTGTTTGCCCCCACCAGCCTTGGGCTTGCAGCGCGGGTGTGAGGTTGGCGGTGAATTGTTTGAGGGTCTGGCCTTGTTGCAGGGCTGTTTCCAGCGCGGCGCGGATGTCGGAAAGCAGGTCCAGGCGCATGACTTTGGCGACGGTGAAGGCTTGGTGGTGGGCCTGGTCGAGCAGGTCTTGCCAATGCCAGGTGGTGGCGTAGCCCTTGGCGTGCAGGTAGGCGATGGCGTTGGCGGGTTCGAGGCCGAAGATGGCTTGCAGGTGGCTGGGGTTGAGGGTGTGTTTGGCCATGTCAGTCTTCCCGCTCGGCGGTGGCGCTGAGGTGGCCCCAGGTGTTGGCGATGAAGATGAGCCGGGCCAAGTGTTGTTCCAACGCTTGGGTGTCCATGTGGGGGTTGGCCTCGGCTAGCCGTCCGAGCGCGTCGGCGTCGGTCGGGCTTTGCTCAAGCGGAGCGATCAACGGCGCGACGGTGTGTTGGCTGTGTTGTTGGAGGACGTTGGCTGGCAGACCATTGATGGCTTGGTCGAGGGCGTGCTGGTCGAGTGCGGAATGACTTTGGTACTCGCTGAATGCGGGCGAGCCGGTGACGGTCGGCGTTTTTCGCAGGTCGCCGTCTTGCAGGTTGTAGGTGCGTTGCCAGTAGGCATTGCTGAATTTGACGCCGGATTCGGTGAGGGCTTTGTCGCGCTGGGCGAGGCTTTTGTCGATTTCTTCCTGTTGCCACAGCTGATAGTTCGGCGCGGCGACGTGGGGGCCGAAGTTGAGGTCGACGACGTGGCGAATACAGGCGTTGAGTGCGGCGGCGACGATGCCGGCGTCGCCGTCGCGGATGTCGTGGGTGACTTCGGCGCCAGCAGTGGCGCTGGCGCGGTTGCTGTCTTTTTCGGTGGTCTGGTTTTGGCCGAGCATGGCGACGTTGATTTCGCTGCGACAGTATTCGAGCAGTTGGCGGTAGACGTCGGCGCTGCCGGCTTTGCCGGCGGCTTCGATGATTTGCACGCTGGCATCATCCGGGATCGCAGCGACGGCGTCCTGGACCATGGCTTCGAGGCTGTCGAGTAGCAGGTCGGTTTCTTCGTCGTTGGCGCCGCGCGGGTGTTTGCCGATGACCCAAGGGCTGCCGTATTTCTCGGTGAATTGAACCCAGAATTTCAAGCCGCCGCGCATGAAGGTCGCCGGCCAAAAGCACATGCTCAGGTCCGGGAAGCCGTAGGGGTTGGCGTAGGTGGCGTCTTGGCGGGCGACGATGAAGCGTTGTCTCTCCCCAACAGGGAGCCGAGCGTGTTGTCTTCTGTCATACATCGACATGATCGACCAAGTCGATTATGGGTCGATAAATCCAGGCGACAGGCAATTCAATGCGCTGACGGCCTTATCAAGTGTTTTCAGATTTACGCAGTGCAACCTCAACCCAGGCAATTAACTCGTCCGCCGCAAAGGGTTTACGCAGGCAGACAACGACATCAGTCGCTCGGGACTTGTCGCAAGGCAAATCGCCCGCATGCGCCGACACAAAAATCACCGGCATCCCCCAGCCTCGAGCCTGCAGCGCAGCATGCATCTGCAAACCCGTCATGCCCGGCATCTGAATATCGGAAATCAGACAATCAGTCTGCTCCGGCCCATCCGATTCAAGGTAATCCGACGGCCCCGCATAGCCGAGCACTCGATAACCCGACGCTCGCAGCAGGCTGCTCAGCGACGTGCGCATGGCCTCGTCGTCGTCCACCACCGCGATGACGTACGTCTTGTGCATAACGCTCCCGGGCCGGGCGGCCGAGCTGGGGTGACTCCTGTCGTTCTTGCACCATACGCCGATGGCCAGCGGGCAAAACTATACCTAGGTATAGCGGCTCAGCCTTCGCGGCTGAAGCGGCTGCGGTAGTCGCGGGGGGAAATCGACAGATGGCGCTGGAAGCAGGCGCGCAGACGTTCTTCGTCGCTGAAGCCGCAGAGGCGGGCGATACGTTCGATTTTGTGCGGGGAGTTTTCCAGCAGGCGTTTGGCGGCTTCGAGGCGAAACAGCTCAAGCGCTTTTGACGGCGTGCGCCCGGTGTGCGCTTTGTAGACCCGAGTGAAGTTGCGCAGGCTCATCGCGGCTTGCTCGGCCAGACGTTGCACGGTGAGGTTGGGATCGCCGAGCCGCTCCATCAGCCACAGGTGCAGATCATCGAACAGCGAACCGTCCTGCGCCTGCGATTGCAGCAGCGTGCTGTATTGCGCCTGACCGCCGGGACGTTTGATGTAAACCACCAGTTCACGCGCGACCTGCAGCGTCACTTCGCGGCCGCAATCGGCCTCGACCAGCGCCAGCGCCAGATCGATGCCGGCGGTCACTCCGGCCGAAGTCCAGACGTTGCCTTGCTGAATGAAAATCGCATCGGCATCCACCTCAATCGCGGGAAAGCGATCACGCAGTGCGTCGCACATCGCCCAGTGGGTGGCGGCCCGACGGCCGTCAAGCAAACCGGCCTGCGCCAGCAGGAAGGCGCCGCTGCACACGGAAACCACGCGGCGGGCGAGGTGGGCATGATCCCGTAGCCAGTCGCTCAGTTCGCGGTGCTCGTCGAGGCTTTGGCAGATGTCCGGCGCGCCGGGCACGACCAGCGTGTCCAGTGCGGCGATGTTCAGTGTGCTCAACGCCTGGGTATCGATGGGCAGGCCTTCGACAGTCTGGATCAAGCCGCCGGTGAGGCTGGCGGTGTGCAGTTGATAACCCGGCTGCCCGCGCTCGGCCAAGGCCTTGCTCGCTGCCCAGAATACGGTCTGCGCACCGCTGAGATCGAGCAGGCTCAGGCGCGGATAGGCAATGAATACCACGTCGCGCGGGGCCGATGTAAAAGAGGGTCGTGTGGACATCGCAGGCCTGCCTGTTTGCTGCGCCGAAGGCAGGACTGCCTCAGCCTGGCCGATTTTCAGGGGTTTCTGGCCGGCCGGCAATGGTCACGACTGATAGCCTGATCGCTGACCGTCCGGCCGGTGTCTGGTTGCGGTCGACATCCTGAACTAGATTTGTTGACCAGCCCAATGCGTGCTGCGATCTCGCCGAGGAGACACCATGACCTTGTGGTCGCATTCCAGCCCTGCGCAAAGTCCCGGCGTGCTCAGCGAACCGGTGGTGTATGTGGTCGATGACGATGCCTCGATGCGCCAGGCGCTCGACAGCTTGCTGCGTTCGATCGGCCTGCGAGTGCAGACCTTCGACCGTGCCGCTGATTTCCTCGCGCAAGCGCAACGTGAGGTACCCGGTTGTCTGGTGCTCGACGTGCGCCTGCGCGGCGAAAGCGGCCTGACGTTTCAGGAACAGATGGAAAAAAACGGCTTGCGCATCCCCGTGGTGTTCATGACTGGCCACGGTGACATCGCCATGAGCGTCAAGGCGATGAAGGCCGGTGCGGTGGATTTTCTGGCCAAGCCGTTTCGCGATCAGGACATGCTCGATGCGGTGGCCAGTGCGTTGGCCCGCGACCGCGCGCGGCTGGCCGCCGAACACTCCGGCGCCGTTCTGCGTCGGGCTTACGAAACCCTGACCACCCGTGAGCGCGAGGTGCTCGGCTTCGTCATTGCCGGGCTGATGAACAAGCAGATTGCCGGGCAACTCAACCTCAGCGAGGTCACGGTCAAGGTCCATCGCGGCCAGGTCATGCGCAAACTGGCTGCGCGTTCGGTGGCCGATCTGGTGCGTATCGCTGAAGCGCTGGGCATCGAGCCTGTGCAGCGCAGCCCCTGAGCGTCACAGGCATCGTTGAGTAATCGCAGGTCTTGCCACTGCGGCAGAAAAAAAACATGAGCAGTGTCGACGCAGATGACCAGCAAAAAACAGATTTTGTGGGACGACGGCGAGCGGGTACTTTCCCGTGAGCGCGGGTCGGGAGAGGGGAGCGTATTGGCGATGCGTCCGGCGCTGGGTCAGCCATTACCGGCGACCCTCGACCGACTGGCGCACGAATATAGCCTCAGGGAAGACCTCGATCCTGCCTGGGCCTTGCAGCCGACAGCTTTCGAGCGCGCGGGCAGGCGGGTCCGTCTGCTGTTCGACGATCCGGGCGGCGAGCCGATGTCGCGATTGCTGGTCGCACCACTGGATATCGAAACCTGTCTGGAAATGGCCACGAACATTGCCGAAGCGCTGGGCCATCTGCATCAGCGTGGTCTGGTGCACAAAGACCTGAAACCGCAGCACATCTTCGTCCATTGCCGAGATGGCGCGGCGCGGTTGACCGGCTTCGGCCTGGCTTCGCGCCTGCCCCGCGAACGGCAGGCACCCACGCCGCCGGAGACCATCGCCGGCACGCTGGCCTACATGGCCCCGGAGCAGACCGGGCGGATGAACCGTTCGATCGATTCGCGCAGCGACCTGTATGCCTTTGGCGTGACCCTTTACCAGATGCTCACCGGCTCGCTGCCGTTCAGCGCCAATGAGCCGATGGAGTGGGTGCATTGCCACATCGCACGGCTGCCGATGCCGGCGTGTGAACGGGTGGCGACGGTGCCGCCGATGCTGTCGCGAGTGGTCATGAAGTTGCTGGCCAAGACCGCCGAGGAACGCTATCAGACGGCGGCCGGCGTCGAGCATGACTTGCGCCGGTGCCTCGACGACTGGCGCCGGGCAGGGCTGATCGAGTCGTTTACGCTGAACGAGCAGGGCGCCTTCGAGCGCTTGCTGATCCCGGAAAAACTCTACGGCCGCGAACACGAAGTGCAAACGTTGATCGATGCCTTCACCGGCGTGGTGCAAACAGGCACTCCGGCGCTGGTGCTGGTTTCAGGGTACTCCGGCATCGGCAAATCGTCGGTGGTCAGTGAATTGCACAAAGTGTTGGTGCCGACCCGTGGTTTGTTCGCCGCCGGCAAGTTCGACCAGTACCAGCGCGACGTGCCTTATTCGACGCTGGTCCAGGCCTTTCAGGGGCTGGTGCGCACGCTTTTGGGCAAGCGTGCCGAAGTGCTGGCGCAGTGGCGCGAAGCGCTATTGCGGGCGCTGGAACCGAATGCGCGGCTGATCACCGACCTGATCCCCGAACTGAAGCTGATCATCGGCGAGCCGCCAGCCGTGCCAGAGCTGGAACCGCAGCAGGCGCAGCAGCGCTTCCTGCTGGTCTTGCAGCGGTTCATCGGTGTGTTCGCCCAGGCCGAGCACCCGCTGGCATTGTTCCTCGACGACCTGCAGTGGCTCGACGCGGCCACCCTGGATCTGCTTGAAGATTTGCTCAGCCGTGCCGAGATTCCTCATCTGCTGCTGGTCGGCGCCTATCGCGACAACGAGGTGGATCGCGATCATCCACTCAGCCGCACCCTCACCGCGCTGCGTCAAGCTGGCGTGCAGATTGACGAGATTCGCCTCGCACCCCTGGCCGGCGCGCACATCGAACAGCTGATCAGCGAGTCGCTGCGCTGCCCGCCGGCGAGCATCGTCGCGCTGGCGCGGCTAGTGCTGGACAAGACTGCCGGCAATCCATTTTTCGTCATTCAGTTTCTCTACGCTCTCGCCGAGGAAAAGCTGCTGATCTACGAGCCTGAGCGCAATCGCTGGCGTTGGGATGTGCACCTGATCAACGGCAAGGGCTACACCGACAATGTCGTCGATTTGATGGTTGGCAAATTGGCGCGGCTGCCACTGCAAACGCGCCAGGCGCTGCAACAACTCGCCTGTCTGGGTAACGTTGCACGTTTCGACACGCTGGCGACTGTCCTCGGTGTGCCGGTGCCTCACGTCCACGCGGCGGTATGGCCGGCAGTGCGGCTGGAACTGGTCGAGCGTCAGGACGGTGCCTACCGGTTTGTGCATGACCGCATCCATGAAGCGGCGTATTCGCTGATCGCTGAGACCGAACGGGCGCAAATGCATCTGCGCATCGGCCGGCTGCTCGCGCTGCAAACCCAGGGTGAGCGGCGCGAGGAAGCGATCTTCGAAATTGTCGGCCAGCTCAATCGCGGCGCGCACCTGATCAGCTTGCGCGCCGAACGTGAGCAACTTGCCGAATTCAACCTGCTCGCTGGTCAGCGCGCCAAGGCCTCGACCGCCTACACCTCGGCGCTGAACTACCTGGGGGCCGGGGCGGAGTTGTTGGGCGAGCAGGGCTATGACAGTCGGCATGAACTGGGTTTTGCGCTGGAGCTGAATCGCGCCGAATGCGAGTTTCTCACCGGCCAACTCGCGCAGGCCGACACGCGCCTGGCCGCATTGGCCGAGCGCGCCGTGACCACCGTCGAGCGCGCGGCGGTGGCGTGCCTGCAAATGGATGTCTATCTGCTGCTCGATCGCAGTGACCGTGCGGTGGCAGTATGTCTGGCCTATCTGCGTCGGGTCGGCATCGATTGGCCTGCGCATCCGAACGATGCCCAGGTGCGCGACGAATATCAGCAGGTCTGGACCAACCTGCGCGGGCGCACCATTGAGCAGATGATCGACTTGCCGCCAATGGAAGACCCCGCCGCACGGGTGACCCTCGATGCGCTGGGCAAACTCTTCGCGCCGGCTGTGCAATCGAACTTGAACCTCGCCAGCCTGACCATCTGCAAAGCGATCAGCCTGAGCCTGCAATATGGCAACTGCGACGCTTCCTGCTTGCTCTACGCCAACTTCGGACGCGTGTCGGGCCCACGTTTTGGCAACTATGCCGCCGGTTATCGGTTTGGCCGCCTGGGCTGCGATCTGGTTGATCGACGCGGCCTCACGCGTTACGAGGCGAGCACCTATCTGTGCTTTTCGATCTTCGTGGTGCGCTGGATGCGGCCCGTACGCGAGTGCCGCGAACTGCTGCGTCGGGCGCTCAACGCGGCCCATCGCACCGGGGATCTGCCGTATGCGGCGTTTGCCGGTAACAGCCTGATTTCCGATCTGCTATTTATCGGCGAGCCGTTGACAGAGGTGCAGGCGCAAACCGAATCAGGCCTGGGCTATGCAGAGAAGGTCGGTTTCGGTCTGGTGGCCGATTTCATGCGCTGCCAGTTGGCGCTGATCCGCATGCTGCGTGGACAGACGCCGCAGTTTGGCTGTCTCAACGACGACGGATTCGACGAGACAGCTGTCGAGGCACATTTGACCAGCTCGCCGGACCTGGCGCTGGCACGCGGCAAGTATTGGGTGCGCAAGTTGCAGGCGCGCTATCTGGCGGGGGATTACGCGGGCGCCGCTGAATGCGCGACCCAAGTTCAGGGATTGTTGTGGGCGATTTCGGCATTTTTCGAGGAGGCCGAATACCATTTTTATGCGGCGCTGACCTTGGCCGCTCACGGCGAAACCGATGTCGATGGGTTGCAGCGCCTGGGCCAACACCACGCGCAATTGCAGACGTGGGCGCGCTTGTGTGCGGAAACCTTCGCCAGTCAGGTGGCGCTGGTCACGGCGGAAATGGCGCGCGTCACTGGCCAGTTACTTGAGGCCGAATCGCTGTACGAACAGGCCATCCAATTGGCCCAGGACAACGATTTGGTCCATATCGAGGCGCTGGCCAACGAACTGGCCGCGCAGTTCTATCGTGCTCGCGGTCTTGCCAAGATCGCCCGTGTTTATCTGCGTGACGCGCGTTATGCCTATGTGCGTTGGGGCGCCGATGGCAAGGTGCGGGAGCTGGATCGCAAACATCGTTTTCTGCGCTCCGAAGTCGCGCAGCCAGAGCCGACCGCCACCCTCGTTACGGCGGTTGAACACCTGGATCTGACGACGGTGCTCAAGGTCTCTCAAGCAGTCTCCGGCGAAATCGTCCTCGACCGCTTGATTGAAACGGTCATGCGCACCGCGATCGAACAGGCCGGAGCCGAACAGGGCCTGCTCATCCTGCTCAATGCCGACACACCGTATATCGCCGCGCAAACCCGCATTGGCGACGATGCCACGCAGCTGTGCAACGAGCCGTTGCACGCGGTGGCGCTGGCCGAGTCGGTGCTGTATCAGACGCTGCGCACCGGCGTCCACCTGTGCCTGGACGACGCCGCGGCCGATCCGCTGTTCGTCGCTGATCCGTACATCCAGCAGCGTGGCGCGCGCTCGATCCTGTGCCTGGCGCTGATGAACCAGGCGCGGGTGGTCGGGGCGTTGTATCTGGAAAACAACCTGTCCGCCGGGGTGTTCAGCCCCGCGCGTCTGGCCGTGCTGCGGCTGGTGGCGTCGCAGGCAGCGATCTCGCTGGACAACGCGCGCCTGTACCGCGACCTCGCCGAGCGCGAAGCGAAGATCCGTCGGCTGGTCGATGCGAACATTATCGGCATCATCGTGTGGAGCGCGGAGGGGAAAATCATCGAGGCCAACGACGCGTTCCTGCGCATGGTCGGTTACGCCCGTGATGAGCTGCTATCGGGCCTCGTACACTGGCGCGACATGACCCCGTCGTCGATGCGCGCCAACAGCGACGCCGCACTGGCAACCGCCATCCGCACCGGCCGCGCGCAGCCATTCGAAAAGGAATACATCCGCAAGGACGGCAGTCGGCTGCCGGTGATCGTCGGTCTGGCTGCATTCGAAGCCAGTCAGCAGCAGGGCCTGGCCTTCGTGCTGGATATCAGCGAACGCAAGCTCGCCGAAGAGCAAGTGCGCGAAGGCGAGCGCCGTTATCGCCAGGTGCAAACGGAACTGGCCCACGCCAATCGCGTGGCAACCATGGGCCAGTTGGCCGCGTCGATCGCTCACGAAGTCAATCAACCGATCGCCGCCACGGTCACCAATGCCAACGCCGCGCTACGCTGGCTCGGTGCGCAGCCGCCGAACCTCGACGAGGTGGAGCAGGGCCTGCGGCATATCATTGTCGATGGCAACCGGGCGGCAGACGTTCTCGGACGCATCCGCGCGCTGATTCACAAAACCCCACCGCAGCGCCAGCCTGTCAGCCTCAATCCACTGATCGAAGAAATGGTCGGTTTCAGCCGTGGCGAAGCGCTCAAGCACGGCGCCGAGGTCAGCGTTGAGCTGGCGGCAGATTTGCCTTTAGTAGTGGCGGACAGGGTCGAACTGCAGCAGGTGTTGCTCAATCTGATCATCAACAGCCTCGAAGCCATGACGATCATGGCAGAGGGGCAGCGACGTCTGCTGATTCGCAGTGAAGCGCTGGGCGATAACGTGCACATCAGCGTCAGCGATTCGGGGCCAGGCTTTGCCTGCGAGCGGGCAGAGCAAGTGTTCACGGCGTTCTTCACCACCAAATCCTCCGGGCTGGGCATGGGCCTGTCGATTTGCCGCACGATCATTGAAGGACACGGCGGCAAATTGTGGGCCGAGCGCAATGAGCCGAGCGGGGCGCGGGTGGTGTTCCAGTTGCCGTGTTTTGAATCTGCGTGATCAGTAACAAAGCTACCCGGGTATCGAACCCGGGTGTTGTTGTCGGTGAGTTCACGCCACTTGGATGGGATTCTGCAGCAGTGACAAGTTGAACTGCTCAATCTACGAAAAAAAATTGAGCCCCATCCTGCCTATCAGGAATACGAGCAGGATCAGGAAAAAAACTCTGATGAAGCTGCTTCCATAACGTAATGCCAGAAAGACACCGGTCAAAGCGCCGGCCATATTGCATAAAGCAACTATGCCGCCAATCGCCCACAAGACATTACCGGAGGGGATAAAAAATATGAGCGCAGCGCTGAACGTCCCCAGATTGACCAGTTTTGCAGAGGCTGACGCATTGAGGAAATCAAAGCCAAAGACCTTGACGAAGATAAACAGCAACAGGCTGCCACTGCCCGGGCCGAACACACCATCGTAAAAACCGATCAGGCTGCCAAAGAAAACTCCAAGGCAAATGTCTTTCGTTCCGAAGTGGCGGTCTTTGCCTGCCAAACCAAGTTTTTTATTCATAAAGGTGTAGATAGCCATGACTATCAATATGAAAAAGACAACGATCTCCATCAATCTTTTAGGGACAAGGGATACTGAGAGCGCTCCGAGAAAAGAAAATAAAAAAGCGGCGAGCATGGTCGGAAGCATTAAATTCCAGCGGATTTTAATGCGCTTCAGGTAACCCGATATTGATGAAATATTGCCCGCCAGAACAGCCAGTTTATTGGTGCCGAAAATGGTGGCAAGGCTGTACTGGGCTAGAGCATGTAGAAGTGCGGGCACCTGTACCAGGCCTCCGCCCCCGACCGCAGCATCTATCAGGCCACCACAAAACGCGAAGAAACCCAGTGCAAGAACAGCGTGTTCAACATCCATGCATTGAATCCTCGTAGAACTTCGATTTTTGGGGGTGAAGGCATGGTTGCTCATAGGGCGCAGGCGACGACCAGTCAGGAAAATAAACCTCATTGAGGGCATACAACAACTGATTTATATTGATTCAATTGTTCACTTTCAATGAGTAGTGGGATGGAATTGTCGCAGCTCGTCATGTTCAAAAAGGTCGCTGATCGAGGCAGTATTATTCGTGCTTCTGAAGAGCTGCACTGTGTGCCGTCCAATATCACCAATCGAATCAGACTATTGGAGCGAGAACTCGGGGTTGATCTTTTTATAAGGAAAGGCAGGGGATTGATCATCAGCCCTTCCGGTCAGATTTTTCTCGGCTATACCAACAAAATCCTGTCTTTGTGCGAGGAGTCGCACCGAGCGCTTGATCCGTCGTCAGAGCCGTCGGGAGATCTCAGGATTGGTGCCATAGAATCGTCTGCTACGGGCAGATTACCCAAGCTGTTGTCCAGGTATCATCAACTTTACCCAGCAGTGCAGATGCAATTCAGCACTGGCGACTGGTCGCAATTATCCGCTGAGGTAGTCAGTCATAAACTGGATGGGGCAATCATTGCCGTGAGGCCGGAACACCCGGATATTGAGAGTATCGAGATCTATGAGGAGGATCTGGTTCTGATTGCTTCGCCGTCCGCAGGGCCGCTAAACCATCCAGAAGCTTTGCATGGCGTGGATTTATTCATGTGGCCTGAAGGATGCCCCTACAGGAGGGCGTTGGTTGCCTGGCTGGAGCGGCACAACCTATCCAGTCCGATAACAAGCATAGCCAGTTATGGCACCATCCTTGGGTGCGTCAGTGCGGGCGCGGGGGTATCGTTGGTGCCGAAAGGGATATTTGAACAGTTCCAGCAAATCGGCGGTATTCAAGGATTCTTTTTCAAAGATCTAACGCCCGTGCAAAATTATTTTATCTGGAACAAGCACGTTGAATCTCATCGTGCAAAAGACAAGTTTGCCGATTTGCTCAAGGAAGAGTTCAAGGTTTGAGCAGTGAGCGCCAGTTGACCCTATCGAGCAAAGCTCGCCTGCGCGAGTCATTCATCACAAGGGACTTGTCCGGATAGCGAATTGTGGGCGACGGAGTGAGGAAGCAGGGCAACGTCGGCGTCGGTGAGCTCTTACCGAGACGCCTGATAGGCTCTTGCAATCAACGGCAATGGATTGAACAAATTGAATCTTGAAGCGCAACTGCGGGATCTTATTACTCGAGATCCCCTCCGGATGCACATCCTGCGCACAGTCAGGGATCTGAACTTGCCGGACAGCTGGGTTGCCGCCGGTTTTGTGCGCAGCCTGGTCTGGGATCATCTGCACCAGCGCGAACCCTCGCGATTGCCCGGGGACATTGATGTCATCTGGTTCGACAAAACACGGCACAGTGCGCAAACGGACTTCGCCTTGGAGGCCGAGCTTGCAACACGGTGCAGTGGCCTGAAATGGTCGGTGAAGAACCAGGCTCGCATGCACCAGCGAAACGCCGATGCGCCTTATCAATCTTCTGCCGACGCCATGACCCGTTGGCCCGAGACATCTACGGCGGTTGGGGTAAGGCTTGATCAGCAGGGTGCTATAGAGGTTTCGGCGCCGTTGGGACTGGAGGATTTGCTTGCGCTGAAAGTGCGACCAACCGCCCGATTTGAGAGTGATAGATACGCGGTGTTTGTGGAACACGTTCAGTCGAAGAGATGGCTCGAGATTTGGCCGCGGTTGACGCTTGTTACGCAGGGTTGATATCCCAAGGGCAGCGAGCTGCCAGGCGACTTGGGTGGCCCAAACACCAGTGATCTTGGACTAGCCCCCAATCCTTGTAGGAGTGAGCCTGCTCGCGATGACCCCAGCCCATTCACCACCACATAAACAGAAAGCACCCAGCCCGTTTAAACAGTTATTCAAGACACAAGCAAACGGCTACAACGCCTTGCGCCATTACCTACGACTACGCCAGAATCCGCCGGCTTGTGCGTCTAGGTCGCGGGTTCTATCGTCTGTCGGTCGCTGAAAAACAGCGATCGGGTTTGGTAGCCCGCCATAACTAGTCGCATCGCGCGCCGTTCGCGGACCTGCTTCAGGTCTCTGCTCAATGGTGGCCATGCGCAGGACACCTTCGGGTGTGCCGGTTCCTAGTTACCGGTCTACCAACCCGCGTATGGCCGCCACCTTCGTTTGGTAGCGAATGTGAAGGCTCCTTTTCCTAACTAGGAGTTTCACCATGTTCAAAGTCACACCCAATCCGCCAACCACCGACCCCGCATCCCCCTACGAATCCAGCGCCTCGAAAAAACTCCACGAAGCCGCCGAACGCGCCCTCGATCACTACCTCGGCCCGGCGGACATACTGGCCAGCACCAACATCCCGGAACAGATGTTCCTCGCCAACCCGAAATACGACACCGAATCTCTGCTGGCCAACGCGAGCGAATCCCTCGGCTCGGCCACCACCATGCTCTACGACTTCGCCGCGCTGCTCGACAACCCGCGCCGCAAAACCCTGCTGGGCATCGCCCAGGTCGTCATGCTCGGCGAAATCGCCGTGAACCAAGCTTTGGATAAAGTCGAAATAGCCAAATAACCCCCAACGCGACGAGAGCAGAACCTCGTCGCATCCCACGGTCGTGCCACGGCTTGCACCACCCGGCCTCGACTGTCACCCTTCGGGCCGTTCTTCAAGGATCAGAACAAGGAATCAAGGATTGAGTGGCTACGTACCAAACCCGCCGAAAAAATACCGCTACGAACAAGCCAAACCCGTCGACATACACGCCCAGCACTGGGCAGAGTATGAGAAGCATGGGAAGGAGCCTGGGCGTGAGCCAGTCGTATGCGTTGAGGATGGCATTCGCGTGCAGCATCCTCATGTAGCTGACTGGAAGCTTTGGTAATGAGAATACTCTTGGCTCTACTGGGCTTTTTGGCCTTTACCGGCTGTCACGCCACAGGCTCCATTTCAGGTGAAAACGATCCCAAATATCCTTGGTGGGAACTGGCGTTTATCAAGCCCAATTTCATGAACGTCTGGGTCGAAGACAGCTCAGTGGAAGACATCAACGGTCGAACGTTTCTGCGAGCCGGGGGAGGGAACGCCAGCGGCGCTGAACCAAATGACGACGAAGAATCCGCGCGCGGTTGGGTAGGTGTGGGAGGTACGGGGAAACCGGTTATTGGCGCAGATCTGCCCAAGCGAATTTTCGTACGCTGGCAGTCTATACCGGAGCAAAAAACCTACCGGGCTTGGGTAAATATTCCTGAGGAAGCCAGACAGGTGATGGTGACGTCAACCCATCAGCGCTGTCCAGAAACCCCCGACAAGACAGCACGCTTCATGGCTTCTGTCTATTTGGGACTCGCACCAGGCGGCGTGGTCCAGGTGTGGGTGAGAGACCTGTGTCGACCCCGATCAAAGTAGCTCGCGCCCAAGCTGAGTTGGAACCGCTGGGGCCGGAGTCGGGCAGGAACGGGGGCCAATATGCTTATCCTTTGAGTGAAAAGGCCAAGCGATATATCAACAAGTACGGAATTCCGTATGGGAGTTGGTGAGCCGCAAATAAATGAGCAATGGATTACGTTGTGTTTCGTTGTTCTGTTAACCGGTTGCCAGGTTATTGAAACGCTGTCAGGTAACAAGGACCCGACATCCGACTCATGGGAGCTCGCGTTCACCGAACCCTACTACATGAAGGTATGGGTAGAAGACAGCGCCGTTGAAGACATCAACGGCAAGCTATTCAGGCGGACCGGATCAGGAACAGCAGCGGGCGGTGAGCCGGAAACCGGTGAAGAGTCTGCGCGAGGCTGGCATGCGGTTGGCGCTGCTGCAAAACCGGTGATTGGTGCCGACTTGCCCAAGCGCATTTATGTGCGCTGGCAATCTATTGTTGAATCACAGACATATCGGGTTTGGATAGACGTGCCGGAAGAAGCCAGACAGCTGATGTGGGCATCGGTTAATCAAAGATGTCCCGAAACTCCGGATGAACAAGCCAGCTATAGCGCCTCCATTTATTTGGGACTGGCTCCCGGAGGTGTGGTGCAGGTGTTTGTGCGCGATTCCTGTCACCGTCCCGTCAAAGTAGCCAGAGCCAAGGCTGAGATTGAGCCGTTGGGGCCAAGCCAAGGGAAGAACCAAGGACGCTATGCCTATCCGGTGAGTGAAAGGGCCAAGCGGTATATCGACAAGTTCGGCATCCCGTTCGGTAGTTGGTAAGTAGGGGAGCGCCAATGCCACTTCGAATAGTGGGCAGTTTCCAGTCTGTCGAGGTGCCGGACTATTTTCACTTTGTTTGAGACGTATCACAGGGCGCCAACATGAGAATAGAAAAGGTCGACCGTTTCGATGATGTCGACTACGACGCAGGCTATGAATATCGCGGTTTCAATTACCTGATTCTGGATGGTGTCGATGAGTTTCTCGTCAGAACTTACGATGACGAACCCGGTGGCGCGATGGTTTTGCGGCCCACTGATATGGCCAAAAGCACCAGGCTCAGAACGCTGGTGGAATTCTTGCAGATAGAGCTGGAGGCGACTGCGATCTATCTCTACGAGTGTGAAACAGGAAGCTTTACCGAGATAGACCTCGAGAGCCTGCGATTCTGCTGATCCGGTATCGATGGGTAGCGGCAGGCGGGCGTCCCGGCGACGAGTCCCGCTACCACAACCCCTCAAACCTCAGCTTTCACCTCAACCTTCACCGCCGCTTTCCGATACGTCAGCAAAACAATCCCGCTCACCACGATCACGCCACCTAGGATCTGCCCTCTGCTGAGCATCTGATCCAGCACAATCCAGCCCATCAACAATGTCGCCAACGGCTCAATGTTCATCACCGGTGCGTTGCGCGGCATGTCCAGTCGGGGCACGGAGATGAACAGGACGATGAAACCGGTGCCGTACAGCACGACCAGCGTGGCGAGGGCCAGCCAGCCGGTTGAGGTGGCGGGGAGGTTGAGTCCGCCGGGGAGTGCGCCGGTCAGTCCGGCCAGGTTGACGCTGCTGAAGACGATGAAGATGGTCAGCAGGCTGCGCACCGAGCCGCGTACTTGCGATAGTTTGTGATCGGTGATCCACAGCGCGCAGGCGAATACGCTGGCGGCGCAGAAGGCGAGTGCGACGCCCATTAGCCATTCCGGGCCGACGCTGGCGCTGTCTGACAGACGTCCGGGGACGTCCAGCACGAACACCAGCCCGACAAGGATCAACCCCATCAACATGGCTGTTCGGGCGCTCGGTCGTGGCCCGCCCAACACCCAGGTCAGCAACGCGAGCAGGATCGGAAATACGTTGGCTACCAGCAGCGCCAAAGCGACCGGCACCCGTGCGACAGCGGAGTACAGACACAGGCTCTGCGCGGTAATCAGCAGGCCCAACAACAATTGCCAGCGCCAGGCGCCCGCTGGCAGACGCAAACTCTGCCGTTGCCACAGCACCAGAATGGCCAGAACCAGCAAGGTCCCGCCAGAACGCATCAGGATCGCCAGCAGCACACCCGCGCCGTCATCAAAAGCCACCCGCGCCGCGACGTGGTTGCCGGCGAACGCACAACCCATGCACAACAGAATGATCACGGCGAGATAGCGAGGGAAGGGCGGCGGTACGGTTGGGGCAAATTCAGGGCGGGACATGGCAGATCTCAAAAGTGATAGCCACTCAGGGTGGCTCAGGTTTTTATTATGTTGTCGTACAACTTCCCGATTTGTACCGTAATCGAGCAGGGGCGGCAAGCTTGAAAGGGTTGATAAAGCGCTTATGCATGATGCTGATTAAGTTTAAGAGGTCGTATGACTTGTTTACTAAGCCCGAGCGCCGAGTCGAGTCGCCCATCCATCCTCTCGAGCCTGACCCACCAGAAAATCCACAAAAGCCCGGGTTTTCGCCGGCAACAGCTTCTGACTGGAAAATACAAATAGATCTGCCCCGCATCGACATACCATTCCGGCAAAACCCTCTCCAGCGTGCCGTCCTGCAGATACGGCAGCACATCCGGAACTGCCAACAGCGCAACCCCCAATCCCAGCCGTGCGCACTGACACAGCGCTTGCGGATCGTTGACCAACAGGCGCGGCGCCAACTCCAACGGTGCTCGTTGACCATCGGGCCCTTGCAGCATCCAGCTGCGCACCTTGCCGGTCTGCACCGAGCGCATGGCCAGGTGATCCAGCGTCGACAGCTCTTCAATCCGCCGGATGCGCTTGTGTCCCGAGAGATATTCCTTCGATGCCACCAGAATCAGATGCGCCGGAGCGATGGCTCTGGCGACCACGCCCTGCGCCAGTTCGATGCCGCCGCCGATGGCCGCATCAAATCCATCCGCGATGAGATCGACCTGGCGATTATCGAGGTGCCATTCGGGGATTACGGCGGGGTATCGCTTAAGAAACTCGGGCATCAGCGGCAACAGAAAATCCCTAGCGAACCCTGGCGCTGCGTTCAGACACAGAACGCCTGAAGGCTCGCCAGCGTTGCCCGCGACATCGGCGATTGCCGCCTGAACGGTTTCCAGTCCCGAACCGACGTTGGCCAGAAAGCGCTCTCCAGCCTCGGTGAGGGTGAGTTTGCGTGTGCTGCGCTGGAACAAACGCACGCCGAGGTTGGCCTCCAGTTGCGCGACATTGCGGCTGACCGCCGCGGGCGTCAGGCCCAGGCGTCGCGCGGCGGCAGAGAAGCTGCCCGCCTCGGCGCTGCGCACGAATGACAGCAAATTGCCTAACGTCTCCATCTGCGTACCTTCAACGAATGATTGAAAGTGATTCTATTTGTCTTCCACTACTGGTGGAAGATCAAAAAGCGTTTCATAGCCTCACCAACTACTTGAGGAAAGAGACATGAACATCAGCATCATTGGTACAGGCTCCATCGGCACCGCCATCGCTCGGTTGCTCGTCAACGCTGGCCTTTCGGTCAGCCTGGCCAATAGTCGTGGGCCGCAGAGCCTTGCCGATCTGGTCGGCGAATTGGGCCCACTCGCGCAAGCCGTAACTGCTCAGCAGGCGAGTCAGGCGGACATCGTCTTTCTGGCGGTGAACTGGTCGAAAATTCCCGATGCCGTGCGCGATCTCGGGCCTTGGGAGGGGCGTATCGTGATCGACGCCAACAACCCGATCGAGGCGCCATTGTTCAAACCGGTCGATCTGGGCGGCCAGCCGTCTTCACAAGTGGTGGCGCAGATGCTGCCCGGCGCGCACGTGGTCAAGGCCTTCAATCATTTGCTCGCGGCTCTGCTGACCGATCCCACCACCGAGGGCGGCAAGCGTGTGCTGTTTTATTCCGGGGAGGATGCGGCCAGCAAAGCCAGGGTTGCAGAGCTGATAGACCGATTGGGTTTTTACGGCATCGATCTGGGCGGTGTGCAGCAGGGCGTGCTTGCGCAATTCCCGGGCGGACCGTTGCCGGCATTGAATCTCGTGAAACATGGCTAATGAATGAGTCCGGGAAGCACAAGGTGAGTAGGGCGGACGGGTCGCAGATCCTGATGTCCTGCCGCTCGTCGCCGACTGCGAATTGCCTCAATATTCCGCATTGACATATCTAAGAATCTCGATATCCTCGGCGCATGGAACTGATCGAAATCTTCAAAGCCCTCTCGAACCCGACGCGCCTCAAGATCCTTGAAGGCCTGAAGGATCCCGTCAAGAACTTCCCCCCGCAGGATGAGGGTGACGTTCTTGTTGAGGGTGTCTGCGTCAGCAGTATCCAGGAAGGTATCGGCCTGTCGCAGTCGACGGTGTCGAGTTATCTGGCCACGTTGCAGCGGGTGGGGCTGGTGGAAGTGCGGCGCATCGGTCAATGGACCTACTACAAACGCAATGAGGCAGCAATCAGCGCGCTTGCAGAGATCATAGGGAAAGAGCTGTAAATTTTTTTACCGCAGGATATCGAAAAATCTCGATATCCCTCTTTATCGATACGAGGTGTTTCCATGAAAGCGATGATTCTGAAATCTTTCGGCGGTCCTGATTCGTTCGAACTGAGCGATGTTGCCAAACCAGTTCCGCAAGCGGGCCAGGTGCTGGTCCGGGTGCACGCCACTTCCATCAATCCGCTGGATTATCAGGTTCGGCGCGGTGACTATCCCGATCTGGTGCCGCTGCCAGCCATTACCGGTCACGACGTATCGGGCGTGGTTGAAGCTGTCGGGCCGGGCGTCAGCGCCTTCGCGCCGGGCGACGAAGTCTGGTACACCCCGCAGATATTCGAGGGGCAGGGCAGTTATGCCGAGTATCACGTGGCGGCCGAAAGCATCATCGCCCGAAAGCCTTCCTCGCTGAGTCACCTCGAGGCGGCCAGTCTGAGTCTGGTCGGCGGTACGGTTTGGGAAGCGCTGACCGTGCGCGCTGTGCTGCGAGTAGGCGAAAGCATTCTGATCCACGGCGGCGCGGGCGGTGTCGGCCATGTGGCGATTCAGGTGGCGAAAGCCATGGGCGCCAGGGTGTTCACCACCGTGCGCGAAGACAATGCCGAGTTCGCCCGCAGCCTGGGCGCCGATGTGGTGATCGATTACACCCAAGAGGATTACGTTGAAGCGATCATGCGCGAAACCGCCGGGCATGGCGTTGATGTGGTGTTCGACACCATCGGTGGCGATACCCTGTCTCGCAGTGCCGACGCGCTCGCCCAGCTTGGCCGCGTCGTCTCGATCGTCGACATCGCGCAGCCACAAAACCTCGTTCAGGCCTGGGGCAAGAACGCCAGCTATCACTTCGTCTTTACCCGGCAGAACCGCGGCAAGCTCGATGAACTGACCGCGCTGGTCGAACGCGGCCAGTTGCGGCCCCACGTTGGCGCGGTCTATTCCCTTGCCGACATCCCGCTCGCCCATGCCCGACTGGAGAGCGCCAACAACGGTCTGCTGGGAAAAATCGCCATCGCCGTCGAGCCTTCGCTCATCGTCTGAATCCGCTCACTGATTCTGGAGAAACATCATGGTTTACGAGATCGCTGTGCTGCCCGTTCACCCGCATCAGACTGAAGCCTTCCGACGCGCATTTGCCGAAGTCGAACCGTTACTCACCCGTGCCAAGGGATACGGCGGCCACTTGCTGGCGCAAGGTATCGAAACGCCCGAGCAATTCAATTTGATCGTGCGCTGGCGCTCGCTTGAGGCTCACTCTCCGGGGTTTGAGGAGAGTGAAGACCACCAGCGGTTCATGCTGGGGCTGGAGGATTATTTTTCCGCAGAACCGAAGGTCTACCACATTGAGGGTGGTGCTTTTCCGGATGGCGACTTGAGCGTTCCGGGCAGCAGCGCAAGCACAGGTAGTCAAGTGTTCTGATGGCTTTCGTCACAAGCGGCTGTTGCCGATTTTCCTCCCGCGTTGAACCACTGCATTGATGGTAGGCTGCAAGAGGTCAGCCGTACCTTCTGTACTCCTGAGTTTGTTCTTTCACTGTCTGCGCCGGCTCGCCTGTCGGCGCAGATGGATTTCCTCTATGGACTACAGCCATGCGCCTGCCAGATTTCATTCTCGAAAACCTAGAGCCGATCCTGCAGGCCTGGGAAGATTTCGCCCGCACCATTGAGACACCCGGTGCGGAGCTCGATAACGTTGCGTTGCGCGATCACGCCGAGCAGATGTTGCGCGCCATCGTCATCGATCTGCGCACCCGGCAGACGGTCAGCGAGCAACTGGCCAAGGCTCATGGCCAAGCGCCGCGCGATGATGAAGAAACGGCTGCTGAAACCCACGCCGTGACGCGGCTGATGGCCGGTTTCACTATCGACCAGATGGTTTCGGAATACCGCGCGCTGCGCACCAGTGTACTGAGCCAGTGGCTGCGTCAGGTCAAGGATGGAAAATCGGTGAATGTCGACGACATGACGCGTTTCCACGAAGCGATCGATCAGGCACTGGCTGAGTCGATTGCCAGCTATTCACGCGCGGTTGAGGCTTCGCGCAATGTGTTTCTGGGAATTCTCGGCCACGACTTGCGCACGCCGCTGGGGGCGATTCTGCTCGGTGCCGACAGGTTGCGCCGTACGGAATCCACCGACCCGCATACCGGCAAAGTGGCCCGGCAGATCTACGCCAGCGTGCAGCGCGCCACTCAGATCGTTGGCGACCTGCTCGATCTCACGCGGTGCCAGATGGGCCCGGGCATTCCAGTGAAAAAAGCCCCGATCGATCTCAGCCCGTTGTGCGAGCGGGTTATCGAAGAAATCCGCGCTTTTCACCCGCAGGCCAACGTTGTGTTCGACGCGAAGGAGCCGGTGATGGGGGCGTTCGATGGCGCCAGGATGGAACAGGTCTTTTCCAACATCATCAGCAATGCGGTGACCCACGGCGACAATCAGTTTCCGGTCACGGTCGAGTTGCAGGCCCGCGAGGATTGCGCGGTGTTCACGGTGCACAACGGCGGCGAGCCGATTCCTGAAGATGTGTTGCCGTTCATTTTCAACCCAATGGGACGGTTCTCGCAGCGCTCCGTAGTTGATCACGGACCTGTCGCTGGGCTTGGACTCGGCCTGTTTATCGCCTCGGAAATCGTCGCCTCGCATGCCGGCTCGATTGAAGTGAGCTCTGACCTGCCAAGCGGAACCGTATTTCGCGTCAAGCTTCCGGTGGATGCCGAAAGCCCCTTCACCCTGTAGGCAAATCGATGAAGGGCCGGCTCCGGCCCTCCAGCCGGATTACTCCTCCATCACCTCCACCAAACCGCGATCCTCACCGAGGAACCCGCCGCTCTGGTGCTGCCACAGCCGCGCATAGGTGCCGTTCTTCTCAAGCAATTGCGCGTGGGTGCCTTGTTCGATGATGCGGCCTTCGTCCATAACGATCAGCCGATCCATTGCCGCGATGGTCGACAAGCGGTGGGCGATGGCGATCACGGTTTTGCCCTGCATCATTTCATCGAGGCTTTCCTGGATCGCCACTTCGACTTCGGAATCCAGCGCGCTGGTGGCTTCGTCGAGCAGCAGGATCGGCGCGTTCTTCAGCATTACCCGGGCGATGGCGATGCGTTGGCGCTGGCCGCCGGAGAGTTTGATGCCGCGCTCGCCGACCAGCGTGTCGTAGCCGCTGTGGCCCTGCTTGTCGCTCAACTGGCTGATGAAACCATCGGCCTGGGCGTTCACCGCGGCGCGGTGGATGTCCGCGTCGGTGGCGTCCGGGCGACCGTAGGCGATGTTGTCGCGAATCGAGCGGTGCAGCAACGACGTATCCTGAGTGACCATGCCGATCACACTGCGCAGGCTGTCCTGCGTGACCTTGGCGATGTTCTGCCCATCGATGCGAATCTCGCCGCGATCGACGTCATAGAAACGCAGCAGCAGGTTGATCAGCGTCGACTTGCCCGCACCGGAGCGGCCAACCAGACCGATTTTTTCGCCGGGGCGAATGTGCAGCGTCAGGTCGTCGAGCACCTGGCGCTCGCCGTTGTAATTGAAGCTGACATTGTCGAAAACCACTTCGCCGCCGGCAGGCTCCAGCACTTTGGCGTCCGGCGCGTCCTGGACTTTCGGGCCGCTGGTCAGGGTGGCCATGCCGTCCTGCACGGTGCCGATGTTTTCGAACAGGGAGGTCATCTGCCACATGATCCAGTGCGACATGCCATTGATGCGCAACGCCATCGCAGTGATCGCCGCAACAGCACCGGTGCCGACCTCGCCCTGATGCCACAGCCACAACGCATAACCACCGGCACCGAGAATCAGCGCGACCACCAGCGCCTGGTTGACGATTTCGAACTGGCTGACCAGACGCATCTGGCGGAAGCCGGTGAGCTTGAAATCTTCCATCGCCGCGCGAGCAAAATGCGCCTCACGCTTGGAGTGCGAGAACAGTTTGACCGTGGTGATGTTGGTGTAGGCGTCGGCAATCCGTCCGGTCATCGACGAGCGTGCATCGGCCTGCTCCTGGCCGACCTTGCCCAGACGCGGGACGAAATACACCATTGCCAGCCCGAACAGAACGATCCACGCCAGAAACGGCAGCATCAGCTTCAGCGCAAAGCCACCGGCCAGCGCAATGATGGCGATGAAGTAGACGCCGATGCCGGGAAGGATTTCGATCAGGGTGAACAGCACTTCACGCACCGACAACGCGGTTTGCATGACTTTGGTGGTGACCCGGCCGGAGAATTCATCGGAGAAGAACGACAGGCTTTGCCGCAGCATCAGCCGATGGAAGTCCCAGCGCAGGCGCAGCGGCAGATTGATCGCGAGGATCTGGTGCTGGACCATGGTGCGCAGCGCCACCAGGCCAATGCTGACCACCAGCACAATGCCGATGCCCCACAGCACGCGGCTTTCCTCGGCACCGGCGGCGCCGCCGGATTGCCAGGTCGAGAGCAGATCCACCACTTGCCCGAGGAAGGAAAACAGCCACGCCTCGTAGATCGACACGCTGGCGCTGAGCAACGCAAAGGCAAGGATGTAACCGCGTGCGCCTCGGGTGCAGGCCCACAGGAATCGCATCAGGCCGACTGGCGGTGGCGGCGCCTCATCGGGTGGGAAAGGGTCGAGCCTTTGTTCGAACAGGCGAAGCATTGCGGTCTCCGAAGTGATCAGGGTAGGGGGATTCTGCCATCTATCGGCGGCGTTGCGGGTTTCAGTGCCGTGATCAGGATGAACCCCCGTGCCATGTCTTGACCGCAGACAGGCGCAGAAGCTCAACGCAATCTCTCAAAGCGCAACCTTTCGTCGGTGATCCCGGCCATATGTTGCACGCTCATCAACCTCTTTGAACTCTCGCGCAAGCCGCTCCGTCCTCATCTATGTGGGGGCTCGAGGCATTGTTGCCGTGTAGTCCCGTTTTTGCGTTTTCAGTGAGAAGGCGAGGGGCGACATGAATACGTCAGACAGCAGGGCAGGGTATGAATCAGGCGATCCAAACGGCAAGCCTGAGCAAGGTTTCGATCATCTGAAAGACAACGTCAGCGAAGCATTGGGCGGCGCGCGCGAACAGGCCGATGCGCAGTTCGGTCAGTATCGCGACACGGCGGCCGAGCAGATCGAAGCGTTGGCGCAAGGCGCGAAAAGCTTCGTTTCGGAACTGCAGGACAAAGACACGTTAGGCATGTCCGATTACATCAACGACATGGCGGAATCCATGACCGGGCTGGCGGGCAATCTGCGCGGCAAGAGTGCCGAACAGTTGCTGCACGATGCGGCGGATCTGGCGCGCAACAATCCGGGGCTATTCATCGCCGGCAGTATCGCCATCGGTTTCGGCCTGTCGCGGTTTCTCAAGGCGGGCACAGCAGCAGCGGCAACTGTCAGCGCCGAAAATGATCCAGCGGCAGGCACGACTTCGACGCCACCACCAGGCGATTACGGCGCGCAGCGACCCTATGAATCGTCAGTGCCGTCCTCGTCCCCAACCAATCCGGGACTGGCCACTGGCATCACTCCCACCTCACCTAATGAGCATGATCACCCCTCTGATTTCGCAGCGGCTTCCGTACCGCATGCACCCGACGCCAAAGGAGAACTGTGATGAACAGAGATGAATCTGATCTGAGCGGGGCAAGGCCCCTCGGCCAAACGGATGATGCTTCGGTGGTGGGCTTGTTGCGGCAGCTGTCCCGCGAGGTACCGGCGTTGTTCACCAAGGAACTGGCGCTGGCCAAAGCCGAACTGCAGAACAGTCTCACGACATTGAAAGCCGGAATCGCTGCCGTTGCCGGCGGTGCGATCGTATTCCTCGCGGGCTTCATCATTCTGCTGATGTCGGCGGTTTATGGCCTGAGCATGTTCATGGCGCCGTGGCTGGCCGCGTTGATCGTTGGCGTGGTGGTAATGATCATCGGCTTCGCCATGCTGCAATCCGGGAAAAAGCAATTCGAGCCGTCTCACTTCAAACCTGATCGCACCCTCGACGCCTTGAACAAGGATCAGGAAGCGCTGCGGAGGAAAGTCTCATGAAAAGCGAACTGGATATCGAAGCGGAAAAAAGCCCGGAACAGATCGAGCGCGAAATCGATGCGCAACGCGCGAGCATCGGCAATATCGTCGATCAACTGGAGAGCAAATTCACCCCCGGGCAGATGATCGATCAGGCCTGGGGGATGATGCAGAGCAATGGCTCGACGTTCTTCACCAACCTCGGCACCAGCGTGCGCAATAACCCGGTGCCGGCGGTGCTGACATCGGTGGGCCTGCTCTGGCTGATGATCAGTCAGAATCGCCCGCCGGTGCCGCAACCGACTTATCGCAGCGGACCGGATCAGGACAAGGCCGGCGAGTGGGCCGACGGTTTGGCCGACGGCATCGACAGTGCCCGCGCGCATCTGCACTCGACCACCGACTCGCTGAAGGACGGGTACCAGACGCTGAAAGGCAAGGCCAGCCACCTCGGGGAAAATGTCGGTGCGGCCAAGGAAAATCTGAGCCATGCGATGCATGACGCCAGTGACCGCTTGTCGCGCAACTCGCAAGTGCTCGGCCAACAGTTCAGTCACCTGCTCAAAGAGCAACCGCTGATGGTGGCTGCCGCTGGAGTCGCGCTGGGTGCGTTGCTCGGCGCGGCGTTGCCGACCACCTCCACTGAGCAGCGCTACATGGGCCGCACCAGCGCCGGCATGGTCGACAAGGCCAAGCAGAAAGCGCAGGAAGGTTATGAAGCGGTGCGCGACACGGTGACCCGGACCACCGAGCAGACCGAGGGTGAAGCCAGACCGGATCCGGCGCGGCCGTCATCCTCGGATCTGTCGCAGGGGCTGGGTACATCCTGAAGGTGAAAGACCAAGGGAGGCCTTGAAAAGGCCTCCTTTTTTGTTGGGCTGCGGTAATTCGGTACGGCGCTATCGCGAGCAGGCTCACTCCTACAGGGGTGTGAGTGACGAAGAAGATTGTCGATCTGCCCCGATCCTTGTGGGAGCGAGCCTGCTCGCGAAAGCGGTGTGTCATTCAACGTGGATGTATCTGATCTGGCCTCTTCGCGAGCAGGCTCGCTCCCACAGGGGTATGAGTGGCGATGAAGATGGTCGATCTGCCCCGATCCTTGTAGGAGTGAGCCTGCTCGCGATAGCAGCGTGTCAGGCGATGCAGGGTTGTCTGACCGGACGCAATCGCGAGCAGGCTCACTCCTACAGGGGTATGAGTTGCGATGAAGATTGTCGATCTGCCCCGATTCTTGTAGGAGTGAGCCTGCTCGCGAAAGCGGTGTGTCATTCAACGTGGATGTATCTGATCTGGCCTCTTCGCGAGCAGGCTCGCTCCCACATGGGTTTGGAAGGCGATGAAGATTATCGATCTGCCCCGATCCTTGTAGGAGTGAGCCTGCTCGCGATAGCAGCGTGTCAGGCGATGCAGGGTTGGCTGACCGGACGCTATCGCGAGCAGGCTCGCTCCTACAGGGGAGCGGTGTTCAGCTTCAGTGCTTCGACAAACGCTGCGAACGCTGCCGAGCCCTGGCGTCGGTTCGGGTAATACAGGTGGTAGCCCTGAAACGTCGGGCACCACTCTTCCAGGACTTCCACCAATCGGCCGTCCGCCAGATACGGTGCGACCAATTGCTCGGGCACGTACGCCACGCCGATGCCATCCACGGCGGCATTGAGTACATGCATGATGCTGTTGAACACCAATTGCCCGTCGACCTTGACGCTGAAATCCTGGCCCTTGTGCGCAAACTCCCAGGCGTAAATCGCGCCGGCCGGTTGATGGCGGATGTTGATGCAGGTGTGCTCCATCAACTGATGGGGCGTGACGAGTGCCGGGTGGCGGGCGAAGTAATCGGGCGCGGCGACCACAGCCAGGCGCCAGTCCGGGCCGATGCGCACCGCGATCATGTCTTTGCTGATCGATTCACCGAGACGAATGCCGGCGTCGAAGCGCTCCTTGACCACATTGGTGAATCCGTAATCGACGTAGAACTCCAGCGTGATGTCCGGGTAGTCCTTCAGGAACCCGGCGAGCATCGGCCGAATGCACAATTCAATCTGATCGTCCGTGCAGGAAATCCGCAGCGTGCCGCTGGGCTTGTCGCGCAATTCGCTCAAGGCTTCGAGTTCGGCGCTGATCTGCTCGAACAGCGGCGCAATCGATCTCATCAGGCGCTCACCCGCTTCGGTTGGCGAGACGTTGCGCGTGGTCCGGGCCAGCAGGCGAATACCCAAGCGCTGCTCCAGCGCGCGGACGGTATGGCTCAACGCAGACGGCGTGACGCCGAGACGGGCGGCGGCTTTGGTGAAGCTCTGCTCCTGCGCCACCGCCAGAAAGGCCTGCAGGTCGTTGATTTTGGCGTTGTTCATTGCTGAATTTATCTCAAAAGCACATGAAGATTACCGCTACTAATCAAGTTAACCGCAATCCGTCAAGCTTTGCAGCCTGAGTAGCGGGGCAAAAATTGCTCCGATCAAGTCTTTTCAAAACAGGTTCTGCATGACGGCCCAAGTAATCGATAACCCGACAGCCCAGTCCATGGACGCCTCCACCGCTGGCGAGCAACCAGCTTACTGGAGCGGCGTTTTCGCGATGACGTTGTGTGTCTTCGCGCTGATCGCTTCCGAGTTCATGCCGGTCAGTCTGCTCACGCCGATGGCGACGGACCTGCACATCAGCGAAGGCCTGGCCGGCTACGGCATCGCCATCTCCGGCGCGTTCGCGGTGCTGACCAGCCTGACGATCGCCAGGCTGGCTGGTTCGATGGATCGCAAAAATCTGTTGCTGCTGTTGACGGCGCTGATGTGCGCGTCCGGGCTAGTGGTCGGACTGGCGCCCAACTACACGGTGTACATGATCGGTCGCGCATTGATCGGCGTGGTCATTGGCGGCTTCTGGTCGATGTCGGCGGCGCTGGCCATGCGTCTGGTGCCGTCCGCCAGCGTGCCCAAGGCACTGGCGATTTTTAACAGCGGCAACGCCCTGGCGACCGTCGTGGCGGCGCCGTTGGGCAGTTATCTCGGTAGCGTGATTGGCTGGCGCGGGGCGTTTTTCTGCCTGATACCGGTGGCGCTCATTGCGCTGCTCTGGCAGTGGATCAGCTTGCCTGCGCTCCCCGCCGCGCCACGCAAAGCCAGCGCGGGCAATGTCTTCGCGTTGTTCAAAAGCCGCCGGGTGGCCTTCGGCATGCTCGGCGCAGGTCTGTTCTTTATGGGCCAGTTCGTTCTGTTCACTTACCTGCGGCCGTTTCTCGAAACCGTGACCCGGGTCGACGTTTCAGTGCTGTCGATGATTTTGCTGGTCATTGGTGTGGCCGGGTTCATCGGCACCGTGGTCATCGGTTCGGTGCTGAACAAAGGCCTGTATCGCGTGCTGATCGCCATCCCACTGTTGATGGCGGTGATCGCCGTGGCACTTATAGGGCTGGGCAGCTCGCTGGTCGCGGCCTTCGTGTTGCTGGGCTTGTGGGGATTGATCGCGACCGCCGCGCCGGTCGGCTGGTGGTCGTGGCTGGCGCGCACGCTGCCCGACAATGCCGAAGCGGGCGGGGGGCTGATGGTGGCGGTGGTGCAGTTGTCGATCGCTTCGGGGTCGACCGTTGGTGGTCTGCTGTTCGACGGCAGCGGTTATCGGTCGACCTTCTTCGCCAGCGCGGCATTGCTGGTGCTGGCGGCGCTGATGACGTGGCTGACGTCGCGGCAGAAAGCCTGACTCAGCTTTCGACGTTCTCGACCTGCGCCTGCGCCTGCGCGGCTTCGGCTTCGGCTTCCAGCTTCAGGCGATCAGCCTTGCAGATGTACTTGGGCTTTTTCGGCGCCAGTTTGGCGTTGGCCTTTTTGGCCTTTTCCTTGAACAACTGCTGCAGCTTCTTTTGACGATTCATGAATTTTCGATCGCGGGTGGAAAGGACGGGAATCCTGACGTAACGCCGAGTGGTCAGCAAGGGGAAATCCACTAAGCTGAGCACATGCGTCAGAACCAAAAGCCGCGCGAACCGAAGGAACCGTCCATGAGAAAAGCTCGCAGATTGATCGCCGCATTGTCCTGCCTCGCGCTGGTGGTGGGCAGCACGACTGCACTGGCCGACCCCGGCAATGGCAAGGGCCAGGGCCAGGGTGGTCAAGGTGGCCAGGGCAATGGCAAGGGTAAGCCGCAGAACATGCAGGATGACGGGAAACCGGGTGGGGGCGCTCAGGGCAATGGCAACAAAGGCCAGCCATCCTCCGGCAATCGCGGCGGCGGGCCGAGCGTTGATCGCGGCAATATTCTCGGCATCGTCGGCGGCTATCGCGGCGAGTACTGGAATCCGGGGCCGCCGCTGCCGCCGGGCATTCAAAAGAATCTGGCGCGTGGCAAGCCGCTGCCACCGGGTATTGCCAAGAAGCTGGACGGGCGCCTGCTCGGCCATTTGCCTCACTATGACGGCTACGAATGGCAACAGGTGGGCACCGACCTGATCCTCGTTGCGCTGGCCACCGGGTTGATCTACGAGGTGCTCAACGGCGCGTTCGATTAGCGTTTCCATGGGGAGTGGCATCAGTGCCGCTCCTTTTTTATGATCGGATAGCTGCATGATGTGCAGCAATGAACTGCATCCAGCCCGGCTTGTTCATCTGAACCTCAGCTTTCACAGTGAGCTCAACGGTTAATGACTGGACGGAGATGAACATGGTCAACGCAATCCGCTTCACCGAAACCGGCGCTCCGGACGTCCTGCAACTGCAAACGGTCAGCGAGCAACCCCCCGGGCCTGGCGAAGTCTGGCTGGAGCAAGAGGCGGTGGGCGTCAATTACCTTGATGTCAGCCAACGCAAAGGCGCGGTGCCGGTGGCATTGCCGTCGGGGCTGGGTCTGGAGGGCGCGGGGCGGGTCGCGGCTGTCGGCGCCGGTGTGAGCAATGTGCGGGTCGGTGATCGGGTCGCTTATGCTACCGGTCCTTTGGGCGGCTACGCCTCGGCGCGGCTGTTTCCGGCAGAGCGTCTGGTGAAAATCCCCGATGAGCTGTCGTTCGAAGACGCGGCAGCGGTGCTGTTCAAGGGCATCACCGCGCAATACCTGCTGAAAGCGACTTACCCGGTCGGGCCGGGCACGACAATGTTGCTTTATGGTGTCGCAGGTGGTCTGGGGGAAACCATGGTGCCGTGGGCCAAACACCTTGGCGCGACGGTGATCGGTGTGGTGTCGAAACAGGCCAGTGTCGACAAGGCTCGCGCGTCGGGCTGTGACGAAGTGCTGGTGTTCAATGCCGAGACCCTCGCCGCCGATGTGTTGCGTATCACCGAGGGGCGCAAGGTCGACGTGGTGTATGACCCGATTGGCCGGGTGTCTTTTCAGGCGTCGCTGGACAGCTTGCGTCCACGTGGGCTGATGGTCTCGTTTGGCGCGCAGACCGGCGCGCCGGCAGCGGTGGAAATCGCCACCCTTAATGCCAAGGGCTCGCTGTTCCTGACCCGTCCATCGCTGGCAGCGCACACCGCTACAACAGCCGAATACCAGGAACGTGCGCAAGATGTGTTGGCCGCTGTTGCTGCCGGTATCATCACGCCGCAGATCCGTGCGCGTTATCCACTGGCCGACGCGGCACAAGCGCATGCCGATCTGGAGTCGGGGCGATCATCAGGGGCGATCATTCTAAAACCATGAATCTGGATGTTCTGAGCAATCCGCACAGCGATGAGATCGCTGCCTTTCTCGCCGTCGCCGCACAAGGCTCGTTCGTCGCGGCGGGGCGTTTGTTGCAGCGCCATCCGACCATCGTTTCCAAGCGTCTTGCTGCGATGGAAAAACGTCTGGGTGTGCGGCTGGTCGAGCGCTCGACGCGACACGTGCGCATCACCGAGGCCGGCCTGCAACTCGAACAGCGCCTGCGCGCAGCCGTCGAGCTGATGAACGAGGCGCAGCAACAAGCGGTGCAGGGCGCCAGCGAAGTGCGCGGCACGTTGCGTCTGGCCTTGCCGGCGGCGATGGGGCGCCTGTGGCTGGGGCCGATGTTGCCGGAGTTTCTCAAGGCCCATCCGCACGTCTCAGTGGTCGCCGATTACAGCGAAGGCCTCGTCGATATCATTGAGCAAGGCTTCGACGCGGCCATCCGCATCGGCGAACTGGACGACAATCGGCTGATCGCGAAAAAGCTCAGTGACCATCGCCGGATTCTCTGCGCATCGCCAGCCTACATCGAGGCGCACGGCATGCCGCAAACACCGCAGGATCTATTGCAGCTCAATTGCCTGCGCTTCAGCGGGCTGGCGTCGTTCCCGTTGTGGCGCCTGCATCGCGGCGATGAACTGCAGACCATCACGCCACGCGGCAACCTGACCGCCAGCGACAGCGAATCTCTCCTCGCCGCCGCCCGCGCCGACGCCGGCATACTCGGTGCCGGCGACTGGCTGATGAGCCGCGATCTGGCGGCAGGGCGGTTGATTCGTGTGTTGCCCGACTGGCAGCTGGATTCGGCGGGAGGGGTCTATCTGGTCAGACCGTCATCGCGGTTTCCAGCGGCGGCAGTGGTGGCGTTCAAGGAATGGATCGAAGCCAAATTCGATCCGGCGCCACCTTGGGCCGTTTGAACACCACAGCCTTCAGCGCCACCCCCGTCCCTGTAGGAGTGAGCCTGCTCGCGAAAGCGGAGTGTCAGTCACCGCTTGGTTGCCTGACCTGACGCCATCGCGAGCAGGCTCACTCCCACAGGGATTGCGCCTATATAGGAAATCCAGTGTCGGCGCACAAAAAAAGCCCGGCATTGCTGCCGGGCCTCGGTAACTTCAGCGCTTTACGCGGCGATGTTGTTGGCCGCCATTTGCTTTTTGTGGCTCGCCTTCATGGCTTCCATTTGTGCGCCCAGTTCCTCGAGCTTGGCCTTGCCCAGCAGCTTCTGCGCTTTGGGGAACATCTCTTCTTCTTCCTCTTTGATGTGGTGTTCCAGCAGTTCCTTGACCACTTTGACCCGGCCGGCAAATTCCGGGGTGCCTGGATCCGTCTCTTTCAGATCAGGCAGCACCAGCGAATCCACGGTGCGGTGCTCTTCCTTGGCTTCGTAGTACATGATGTCTTCTTCCTTGCTGCCGGCTTCCTTGAACGCGGGATACAGGATTTCCTCTTCCAGGCGAGTATGGATGGTGATTTCCATTTCCAGTTTGCCCAGCAACTCGCCGCGTTTTTTCAGCGCACGGTCGGTGGATTCACTCAGTTGGCTGAGGATGGCTTTGACTTTTTCATGGTCGGCTTTGAGAAGGTCGATGGCATTCATTTTTTGTCGCCTCTGCTTTTCACGGATTGAACACAGCGTTCTTTTTTTTGCGCTGCTGTGTATTCAGGAAGAGGCTATCGCAGGACTCATGCCAACTCGGCGATCAAGCGCAACCCGCGTAAATCAAGGGCTGGCGCAGAAGCAGGCAGAACGCCTTCGTGCAGCCTGCAAGATATCCGCTCGGCGGACATTGCATATAACAAGCCCGGCAAATGCCGGGCTGTGGATAATGCTTGAGACAGGCCTGCGCTCGTGCTTCAGCGGTTGGCCTGTGAAGGCGAAATCCGCCCGACATGCTTGGGTCCCGCCAGTGCCCAGGCGATCAGGCCGAACAGCGGCACGAACACGATCAGCACGATCCACACGCCTTTACTACTGGATTTCCCTTGGCTTTTGCGCACCCGGTTGATGGCCCAAAGCTCGATCAGCACGAGAATGACCGCCAACACGATCCACACGGTTTCGATTTGCATAGGCTTAACTCCTGATGGTCTGTGCGTTAGGCGACGAGAGGGGCGTTGGGTTCATTCTTTTTGCCTTGGACAAGCGGACGGGGTGATACCCGGTTTCAAAATAAATTTCTGATCACCGCTGCGGCCTATATCCTCTGCGCCACGTTCGGGCTGAAACAGGGACAGGGCAATGGCATTCAGGGTGATGGTCGTCGGTGGTTACGGCAATTTCGGCAGTATCGTTTGTCGGCATCTGGCGCAGATGCCAGAGATTGAGTTGGTGTTGTCGGGCCGCGATGCGCGCAAGTTGCAGCGCAAGGTCGAAGAGCTGCAAGCGCAATCGGGCCGTACCAGCCAAGGCTGGTGGGGCGATGCGCTGGGCGCGGGGTTTCAATCGGCGTTGCGCGAGCTGAATATTCAATTGGTGGTGCACACCGGCGGGCCGTTTCAGGGGCAGTCCTACGCGGTTGCGGAAAGCTGCATCAGCGCCGGTGTGAATTATTGCGATCTGGCTGACTGCCGCACCTTCGTCAACGGCATCGATGTGCTTGACGCCCGCGCCAAGGAGGCTGGGGTGGCGCTGCTCAGCGGCTGCAGCTCGGTGCCGACCTTGTCTTCGGCGATCATCGATCAGCAGCGCTCGCGTTTTGCGCGGATCGATTCGATCGAGCATGGCATTTCTTCCTCGGCGAAGATGCCTGGGCTGTCCACGGTCGAAGGCGTGCTCGCTTATGCCGGCAAACCGATCAGGCAGTTGAAGAATGGCCAGACTCACGAAGTATTGGGCTGGCTCGATCTGACCCTGCGCAGCATGCCGCAACTGGGCACGCGGGTGCTGGCCAATGTCGATGTGCCGGACATGGATATTTTCGCTCGCCGCTATGGGGCACAGACGCTGCGCTTCAAGGCCGGCGCCGGCCTGAAACTCGGCGGTGTCGCCAACGCCTTGCTGGCGCAGGCCTTGCGCTTCGGTCTGGTGCGCGATCATCGGCGCTGGGCGGCGCGTCTGCATCGACTGGGCACGTGGTTCGAGCGTTTCGGTGATGGCAAAAGCGCGATGTACATCGATGTTCGCGGCACTGGTGTCGACGGCCAGCCACTGAGCATGACCGCGCAACTCACCGCGCTGAATGACAAAGGCCCGGAAATCCCCAGCTGCGCCGCCGTCGCCCTCGCCAGCAAAATGGCCCGGGGTTACGTGCCGCAATCTGGCGCGCGACCCTGTGTTGGCGAGATCAGCGTCGAGGAATATCTGACGGCGATCAACGATCCGGCCAATCTGAGTCTGTCGGTGCAGTTCGCCGAAGGGCAGCGTTGAGATGCTCTATCTCTGTCTGAAATACCTGCATGTAATCGCGGCGATTTTCCTCTTTGGTTTCGGCATGGGCTCCTACCTCTACCTGATCGCCGCCAGCCGCAGCGGCAACCCGCAAGTGATCGCCCATGTCGCACGGATGGTGGTGCGTTTCGATACGTGGATCACCACGCCGGCAGGGGTTGTGCAGGTCATCACCGGCTATCTGCTGATGCGCCTTTCGGGGCTGTCGATGAGCACTGAGTGGCTGCTGACTTCGCTGATCATTTTCTTCTGTGTGGGCGCGTTGTGGCTGCCGGTGCTGGTGTTGCAAAAGCGTTTGCAGAGCATGGCGCTGAGCGCGGGCGAGGGTGGCCTGGCTCTGGATGATCGCTACGCGAGCACGTACCGCTGGTGGTTCTGGATGGGCATCGCCGGGTTCGCCGGGATGTTTGTCATCGTGCTGATGATGGTGACGAAGATGACGCCGCTGCAACTGATCGGATCAGCCGTGGGCCTTTAGAAAACGGCTTTCATGATCCGCTGTTGGAAGCAGGCAGGTGTCGTACTTGCCGAACAGCCGATAGCGATTCAGGGCGATGCGATCGTAAGCCCAGTCGCGCAGCACGCGTGGGAATATCCGCAGCAGTTTCAGCGGCTGCCAGCGCGCCGGCAATTGCCCGACCACTTCGAGAAACGCATCGGAACGCTCCCAGTAATGCCGGTCGCGAATCACCGCCATGGTGTCGAACTCATCCAGCGGCAAACCGGCCCACGCGAGCAAGGCCTGGCCCTCGGGCGATTGCACCGCCGCGAGACGCACGCGACGCTGTTGATCATGGCGTATCAGAAAGCGCGCCCAGCCGTTGCAGAGCTTGCACACGCCGTCGAACAGCACCACGGTTTCGCCAGGCTTGAGCAATGGTGCGGGGGTAGGGCGGGTTTTCATGGCAGGCAGGTCCTTGGCGGCGGTTGTCGCGATCATAACCTCGATCAACCGGCGCTTGTTCTATAGCGACGGATCGCGGCGGTATTGCCCCGGCGATATTCCATGCACCCGGCGGAAGGCCGCGCCAAAGGCTGCGTCGGACAGATAGCCCAGAGAAGCGGCGACAGTCGCCACATTGTCCCGACCATTGCGCAAGCGAAACGCGGCCACGCGCATCCGCCAGCGTGTGGCGTATTCGACCGGTGCCAGGCCCATGCGTGTCTTGAACAGCGCAGCGAAACCCGATCGCGACATGCAGGCTATTTCGGCCATTTGCGTCAGTCGCCAGGGTTGTTCCGGAGCAGCGTGAATGGCGCGCAACACACCGGCAATCGCTGGCTCCCGCAGCCCGCCCAGCCAGGCCAGTTGTTCGGCATCGGCGCTGTTGATGTGATGACGCAACGCATGGATGAAGATCAGTCGCAGCAGGTCGTTGCACATTGCCTGCGAGCCGGCCTGCTGCGAAGGCCATTCGCGGCCCAGTTCATCGAGCAGCCAGCCGAACGACGAAGCACCCGCGGTCTCGGCGCGAATGATCAGCGAGGTTGGCAGCACCTCAAGCAGCTCCGTCGCGCCTGGACCCGACAACGACACGCTGCCTCCCAGCAACTCGACTCCCTCGCCGACGCCAAACGTCGCCGAGGCACCGTCATGGGCGAAAACATCCGCTGCATTCACCGCTTCGACATCGACGCCGCTGGCGAGAATGAACGGCGTGCGCGATACCACAAAACAGTCGCCGGCCTGCAACAGGCGCGCCGGCACGCCTTGCATGCGCAGCCAGCATTCTCCTCGTCGCACCACGTTGAATTTCAGTTCGATGGGTTGAAAGCGCAGCGCCCAGATGCCACCCGCCTGCAAACGAACCGAACAGGCTGCGCGCAGTTCAGAGAGCGCCAATACGGCAGAGAGTGGATCGCCAGCAGGATTTTGGATGATCACGACAGAAACCTGGATTTATCAGACTGGTTCGTCCGCAGAGCTTAGCCAAGAATGAAGGCCTTCGATAGCTCACTCAGGATTACGCCCATGGCTACCCTTCAACTACCTGTGCAATCACCGTTCAACGCCGCCAGCACAGCGGCGGAAGTCATGGCCGGCATCGACCTGCGCGGGCACCTTGCCGTGGTCACGGGCGGGTATTCCGGCCTGGGTCTGCTGACGGTGAAAAGCCTCGCTGCGGCCGGGGCGCAGGTCATTGTGCCGGCCCGAGATACCGCGCGGGCAGAGGCGGCATTGACCGGGATTGACGGCGTCAGGGTAATGCCCATGGATCTGATGCAGGCCGAGTCGGTGGCCGGGTTCAGCCGAAGTCTGGTCAGCGCGGGTCAGCCAGTGTCGTTGCTGATCAACTGCGCCGGAGTCATGGCCGCGCCGTTGCTGCGCGATGCCGATGGCCACGAGAGCCAGTTTGCGACCAATCATCTGGGCCACTATCGCCTGACCTGCGGCCTCTGGCCGGTGCTGGTCAAGTCTGGGCAGGCGCGGGTGCTGTCGGTGTCTTCACGCGGGCATCAGATTGCCGGGGTGGAGTTTGACGACATCGATTTCCTGCGGCGGCCTTATGACAAATGGCTCGCTTATGGCCAGTCGAAAACCGCCAATGCCTTGTTTGCCATCGCCCTCGATCAGCGTGGACGTAGCCATGGCGTTCGCGCGTTCTCATTGCATCCGGGGCAGATTCTCACGGATCTGGCACGGCACTTGAGCACGACGGAACTCGCCGCCTTCGATGCGCTGGATGAACAGGGTCGGCCACGGCTGGATCCGCACAACGGTTTGAAAACTGTCGAGCAGGGCGCCGCTACCGGGTTGTGGTGTGCGACCAGTGCAGTGCTTGCGGATTTGGGTGGTGTGTATTGCGAAGACTGCAATGTTGCGCCGATCAATGATGCTGCAACAGGTCGCAAGGGTGTGGCGCAATGGGCGGCGGATGCCGGGTTGGCGGAGCGACTCTGGGCGGTTTCGGAGCAATGGACTGGGCTCACGGTGGCATGAATCGAGTCAAAGGCCAAAAGCCCCTCACCCTAACCCTCTCCCGGAGGGAGAGGGGACTGACCGAGGTGT